>CAUUTJ010000042.1:0-13017 GCA_963548045.1 uncultured Streptococcus sp. | reverse complement strand
CGGCTAATTTTTTAGTAAAGTCAAATCTTGTAACAACTGGAGCAACAACATAGTTGTTAAATTCTGTATCTGCCGGCATTGTAACATTAGCAGTCAGGATCCCTGTTGAAGCATTCTTGGTTACGTTCACTGTTACAACTGCATTCATATCATCGTAGTCGATGTTTCTATCTGTTCCAGCTACTTCACGTACAGTGTATGTGTGAGAACCTTCTTTATCGTATGAAATCGCATCAAATTGAATAGTTCCATCAGCCGCATTTTTCTTGGTTTGAATGATATTGCCATTTTCAAGCAATTCGAATGTGAAGGCATCCTTTGTAAGCTCTTTACCTTCCAATTTCTTAGTAAACTTGAATTGAGCTTGTGTAGCAGCAGGTGTGAAGGTATTGTTGAACTCTGTATCTGATGGAAGAGTATTCGTTGCTTTAAGAACGTGACCCTCTTTCGTAACAGTGATCGTTACTTCAGCTTTCATCGTATCATATTGCATACCTGCTTCAGAACCTTGAACCTCTTCTACAGTGTACTTATGAGTACCAACTTGTGTGTTGTCAAAGGTCAAATCATCAAAGGCGATCACACCATTTGCTTTGTTCTTCTTCGTTTGAATAACATTTCCAGATTCATCTTTAAGAACGAAAGTAAATTCATCATCTTGTAACTCACGCCCTGCAAGAGCCTTGCTGAAGTCAAACTTGGTCTTAACTGGAGCTACGACATAGTTGTTGAAGACTTTGTCATCAGCTTTTGAGGCAAATCCACCACTACCACTATATTTAACAGAAGCTTCTAAATCACCGTTAGAATTTTCAGTTACATTAACAGTCATCGTAACTGTCATTTCATCATAATCGACGTTTGTATCTGAACCTGCAGTTTCAGTGATTGTGTATGTATAAGTACCAACTTTGTTAAATGATAACTTGCTAAATGTAGCTTTACCGTCGGCTTTATTCGTTACAGTTTCTTCATAGGCAGGAAGTGATTTGTTTGATTGGTTTTCTTTAATCTTGAAGGTGAATTCACCGTCAACTAGCACCCGTCCTTCCAGTTGTTTTTCAACTTCTGGAGTGACTTCGACTGGTTTTTGTTTCACATAGTAGTAGATTGGTTGTTTATACGGTGTCAAAGAGTTGAGCAAGTCAACGTTGGTACCGATACCATTTACTCCACGAACCAATTGTTCGTTTGGAGAAAGGTGGCCAATGTTGTCTCCCAAGAATGGTACGAATACTGTTTTCTTAGGTGTATATCCAGCAGCTGTTTGGAAGTCAAATGGAACTTCTTTACCGTTTGGATAGTTTACACCTTTACTATCTGTGAAAGCAATTGTGTTAAGAGGTGATTTCTTAACAACTAAATCTTCTTTATTGTAATCACCTGGTTTAATAGGTTTAGTTTCCGCCAGCAACATGTATCCATCAGTGCTTAATGTACCATCTGAACGTTTACTTTGTTGTTTTGGATCTAGTAAGTAAACACGAACGACTACTGTTCCGTCTTCACCTACGATTTCTTTGATCCGTTTAATTCCTGCACGCTCAGCGTCCATGAATTTGGTACCAACAGTATAAGGACGACTCACATAACCTGATTGATCGTTTGCATCGGCTGTTTGATACAACTTGTAGCCAGCAAATTGACGTTCACCAGATGCTGTGAAGTTTTGTCCTTCCATAGCTTTAAGAGTATATCTAGCTAAGTCTACTTCATTACCATTTGGCACGTAGTCTTGAACAGTCTTATCTGTTTTATTGGCGTTGAATGTTGGGTTATTTTCATCAACTACTCGATAGTAAGTTGTCTTTTCAACTGCTACTGGAATCTTGGCATTGGTATCTGTAATCGTACGGCCATTATAAGCAGGCTCTACAACGTTAATGATATCCGTTGATGTACGAGCAGCATAAACAGCATCGTATAATTTTTTCTCATCTGGAGTAAGATTGTGCCCAGGAGCTACTAAAGCTTGGATACTTGCTCCAACTTCATAACCCAATTGAATAAATGGTTGGTTCGTTTTACCAGGTCCAGCTCCTAAACCTTTATCGAAATCAACTTGCCAAGTTAATTCTCCATTAGAGGCTGCTTTGGTAGTTGTGAATTTCTGAATTCCGCTAGAAGCAGTAATCGTTCTGGTTTCTACTACATTGCCAGTGTTTTTATCAATCAATTCAACAGTCGTGTCTGTCGAAGCATCAAATCTCTTATACGCACGCGTATAGTAGTTTGTATGATACCGTTCGTTAAAGCGAGTAAGATCTACAATACTGTATGTATACCAATCTCCTTCTTTAGCTGAGTATCCAGCTGGTACAGGTTGAGAGCTCACAGTTGCACCGTTCGCATCAAACATGCTTGGAGCTGCAGTTTCACCTGGTTTTAAATAGGTAGTCACTTCCACTGGAGTTCCATTATGATCATACACAGCACGACGGCTACGTCGGCTACGACTTGTTACCAAGGCTCCAGCGTTCGTCAAATCAGTTGCTGCACGATCAAGTGATGCACTACGCTCTTCAGCTGTTTCTCTATCTACCTGCACACCTCGCTCTGCACCAATGATCGGAGCTACTGGATTTACAGTAGCTGAAATAGCCGTAGGTGCTTCTGAGCTTTCACTTGCAGGTGATGTTTCTGAGTTTTCAACTGCTGCAGAGCGAGCTGTAGTAGGTTGTGCTGTAGTAAGCACTGGTGTGGAGACCGGCTTAGAGCTTGATCCTTTTTTCTTCTCGACAGGTTTGCTTGTTTCTAATGGTGCTGTCGACTTTGGAGCTTCTTCAGATTTTTTAGTTTCAGCTTTTTCTTCTTTTTTAGTCTCAGCTGGGACTTCCTTGTCTTCTGAAGCAGCTGATTTTTCAATCACTTCAGCTTTTTCAGTTGATGGAGCTGGTGCTTCTGAAGTTGTAGCAGAATTAGAAAGGTCTACTTTTGGCGCTGGTGCTCCCTCACCATATGCCTTAGAAGCAACTGGTACTTCTGCTTGACTTGATTCTGTTGCAGCAGGTTGTGCTCCTGAAGTCGCCGTTCCTGCAGATTCAGGGGCTACTGTTGCCTCATCTGCTGATGCAGATTGCGCTCCTGCAGCAAAAAGTGCTGTTCCTAAAAGAACTGAACAAACCCCAACGCTATATTTTCGCAATGAAAAGCGCTGACGCTTATTAAATACATCCTTCATGTATAGGATCTCCTTTTTCATATTTCATGATTCCATGATACAAATAAAATTGTAACACCCTTGACATCTACAGTCAATCTGTTGAAATTAATTTGTAATATTCTTGTTAAAATGTCATATTATACCACATATTTTTTAATAATTTGTGCTAAATTGTCACATTTTTTCCTATTCGGTTCACTTTTTTTACATCAAAAAAAGAATACAGGAAAACAAAGATCGTTCTGTCTTCCTATACTCTTCTATATCATTATTTCACTTCTGAGATCAATCCAGTATCCACATCATACACAGCTCCCGAAATAACGACATCCTCTGGAATCAAAGGAGAAGCCTTTAAAAGCTCCATATCCTCGCGGACACTCTCCTCAATATCTTGAAAGGGAAGGAAATCGCGATCTCCTACATCCACACCCAGTTCTTTCTTGAGATGCTGACGGAAACCTTCGTTTTCAAAGGTCTGTGCGCCACAGTCTGTATGGTGCAAGACCACAATTTCACGGGTTCCCATTTGCTGCTGCGAAATGACCAAGGAGCGGATCATGTCATCGGTCACGCGCCCTCCAGCATTCCGCAAAATATGGGCATCTCCAAGAGCCAGACCTAGTGCAGGCGCCACGTGAAGACGGGAATCCATACAGGTCACGATGGCGACTTGTGTTTTGGGCTTAATCGGAAGACGGAGGTCTCCATGTAGCGCCACATAAGCTTGGTTGGCTGTTAAAAAATTATCAAAATAAGACATGGTCTCTCCTTTATTCCTTTGAAATTCAAATCATCTATTATTTTACCACATCCGATCCTTTCTGTCAGGGGATACCTCCTGTCATCTGTCACATCTGAAAAAAAGCCTTAAACTTCCCGTTTAAGACTTTTCTACTATTAAAATTAAAATACTTTCTTCAAGACTTCAGACAGTGTACTCACACCGACCACTTCGATCCCTGATGGTGTCGTGATCCCCGTCAGAGAATTTTTCGGAACATAAATCTTGGTAAAACCAAGTTTAGCAGCTTCATTGATTCGTTGCTCGATCCGGTTGACCCGGCGAACTTCTCCTGTCAAGCCCAACTCTCCGACGAAACATTCCTGCGGGTTGGTTGGCTTGTCCTTGTAGCTCGAGGCAATGGCTACGGCTACTGCCAGGTCAATGGCAGGCTCATCCAATTTGACACCACCTGCTGATTTGAGGTAGGCATCCTGATTTTGGAGGAGCAAACCTGCACGTTTCTCCAAAACAGCCATAATCAAACTAGCCCGATTAAAATCAAGCCCTGTCGTCGTCCGCTTGGCATTTCCAAACATAGTTGGTGTCACCAAGGCCTGTACTTCTGCAAGAATCGGACGAGTCCCCTCCATGGTCACTACGATTGACGAACCAGTGGCACCGTCTAAACGCTCTTCTAGGAAAACTTGACTCGGATTGAGCACCTCAACCAAGCCACTCGACTGCATCTCGAAGATCCCGATCTCATTGGTCGAGCCAAAGCGGTTCTTGACTGCTCTTAGAATCCGGAAGGTATGATGGCGTTCGCCCTCAAAGTAGAGCACCGTATCCACCATGTGTTCCAGCATCCGCGGGCCCGCCAAGGTTCCTTCCTTGGTCACATGACCCACGATAAAGATGGCGATGTTATTGGTCTTGGCCAGCTGCATGAGCTCAGCCGTTACCTCACGGACCTGAGAGACTGATCCCTGAACCCCTGAAATTTCAGGAGACATGATAGTCTGGATCGAGTCAATGATGAGGAAGTTAGGCTGGATGCGCTCCACTTCTGCTCGCACGCTCTGCATATTAGTCTCAGCATAGAGATAAAACTCACTGTCGATATCTCCCAAGCGCTCTGCCCGAAGTTTGATCTGCTGGGCCGACTCCTCTCCACTAACGTAAAGAACTGTTCCCACTTGGGATAACTGGGTTGATACTTGAAGGAGCAGGGTCGATTTCCCAATCCCAGGATCCCCACCGATGAGGACGAGACTTCCTGGGACGACACCACCTCCAAGGACGCGGTTGAATTCTTCCATCTCCGTCTTGGTCCGGTGAACATCGATAGAGGTCACGTCCGCCAATTTCATGGGTTTGGTCTTTTCACCCGTCAAGGAAACCCGCGCATTCTTGACCTCTGCTACCTCGACCTCCTCGACAAAAGAAGACCAAGACCCACAATTTGGACAGCGCCCTAGGTATTTGGGTGAATTATAAGCACAATTTTGACACACAAATGTCGTTTTTTTCTTAGCGATCGTTCCTCTCCTTTATTTCCCTGTACTTCCAAATCCACCGGTCCGCACGCCATCCGCCTCATCTCCATCTGCAATTAAGAAAGGAGCAAAGACAGCCTGAACTACACGTTCCCCAACTTCAAGAACGACTTCTTGGTCCGTAATATTTTTCATCTGAGCAAAGATATGGCCTTCATTTCCTGGATTACCATAGTAGTCACCATCAATGACCCCCACAGAGTTGATTAAGACCAGACCTTTTTTGCGAGGGTTGGACGAACGGTCGTAGAGATAAAGGACCTCACCCGCTTGCATATAGACCTTGACCCCAGTAGGGACGAGGACGATTTCTCCTGGTGGAATGACTGTACGCTCTGCCACCTTTAAGTCGTAGCCAGCTGCGTGGGCCGTCTCCCGTTTTGGCAGTAAGTCCTGATTGGTATAGCTTGATACAAGTTCAAATCCACGAATTTTTGTCATCATAATTCCTCTTTCATTCTAAATAGTTTCCATCTCTTCTATTATACCATCACTTTGCCCTAGCGTCTCTTCAATTCTACTATTCGTATTTTTTGAGTAAAAACCTCCTTTTTCACCTTCATTATTTGTAAATTATATGATGATTTCATGGTTGTTTTCTAAAAGAAAGTGAAAATTAATGAAACAGCTTAAAAACACCTAATTTCACCGATTTTAGCTTGAAGCCAATTATTATTTTTGCTATAATTCCCTGTGTAGGGAATAATTTTAAAAGTAAAATATTTTACCCTATAAAATTATTTAATGGAGGTCGTGTCTCAGCACTCAATTCTAATTACCAACAGATAGGATTTGAAAGATCCATATCGTTAAAAGTAATCAGGTATTGATGATTAGGCACTAATTTTTTTATGAAAAGGGAAGATAAGATGAAGAATAGGAATATCAAAATTTTCTCATTTGTCCTTTGTTTAGTGGCCATGCTTTTCGCTTTAGGTCTGAATCGCACTTCAGCAGAAACTCCTGGAGTGACAGTAAGCGGAAAATGGGTCGATACAATTTCAAACATACAAGTTTCCAATAATGAAGGCGGCAACCTTGATTGGGAATTAGGACAATGGGCAACGTTCCGTATTAATGCAACATATGATTTAGCAGGTAAAAATGTTAAAGCAGGTGACCAAACTACAGTTACCGTACCAAATGCATTAATTATCACATCCGATAGTTTTGAAATTCGCGATATTAACACAAATGAAATTATCGCTCATGCTACTGTTGATGCTGAAAATAAAAAATTAACATTAACGTATACAGACTATGTTGAAAAACATTCCGATACAAATGGATCGTTCTTCTTCTATGCCCGTATCGACTTCAAAAAGCACCCTCAACAAGGAGAAATTCCGGTTGAAGTGACGGTTAACAACAAAACAATTATTGCAGGTAAAGTTACCTTTAAAGGGGTTGGTGATGGTGATCCAAACCTTTTAAAGAAAACAAGTTGGGTTCACAAAGATGACCCTAAGACTATTTCCTATACCATTTCTGTGAACCAACTAAAGCAAAATATTAAAGAGGTTACAGTAGAAGACACATTGCAATTTACCAATGCTTCTTATGTTAAAGATAGTTTTCGTGTGACAAAAGGTGAGATGTCTTATGTCGATGGTGGATGGCAATTTAATAATACTAAGGATGTAACCAATGAACATCCTGTAACTGTTGGTGAAAATGGTCAATCATTTGTTGTGAATCTTGGAGATATTAGTGAGACGGATCAATACCGTATTACGTATGATGTTCATTTAAATTACTCACCAGTCGATGGGGAAATCTTAAATAACCAGGCTACTTTAAAAGGTAAGAACATCGATACTAAAGAAGCAGTAAATAAAGCTGCCGTTCAAATTGCTGGTGGTTCTGGTGTTGGTTATGTCTTTACCATTCATATTCACAAAGTAGATGATGCTAACCAACCACTTGCTGGAGCTAAATTCAAAGTGGTACGTCAAGCCAACAACCAAGTAATCGGTGAATATGTGACCGATAAAGATGGGAATATCACAGTCAATGGTCTTTTAAAAGATAAATATATCTTAACGGAAACTGAGGCCCCTACAGGTTATACGATCAAAATTGCTGAAACTGTCGTAAATGCTGAAGATTTTGGTGAGGACCATAAGGTCACGAAGACGATCATCAATCCAAAAGAGCAGACAACGACAACGACTACTACAACTACTACTACAACTACTACAACAGAAGAGCCTACGACCACTTCAACTACTACGACAGAAGAGCCTACAACTACTTCAACTACTACGACAGAAGAACCTACGACTACTTCAACTACTACGACAGAAGAGCCTACAACTACTTCAACTACTACAACAACTGAAGAACCTACGACTACTTCAACTACTACGACTGAAGAGCCTACGACTACTTCAACTACTACAACCGAAGAGCCTACGACTACTTCAACCACTACAACTGAAGAACCTACGACTACTTCAACCACTACAACCGAAGAACCTACGACTACTTCAACTACTACAACCGAAGAGCCTACAACTACTTCAACAACCACTACAACTGAAGAACCTACGACCACTTCAACTACTACAACTGAAGAGCCTACGACCACTTCAACCACTACAACTGAAGAACCTACAACTACTTCAACCACTACAACCGAAGAACCTACGACTACTTCAACTACTACAACGACTCCAGAAAAACCAGAAGTACCAAGAGTACCAGGAGATGGAGAAGGTAAATGGCGTCCTCGTACTAAATCATCCACAACTACAACTCCAGAAACACCTACAAATAATAGTGAAGAAACAACCACACCAGAAAATGGTAGAGGTCACAAAACACTTCTTCCAAGTACAGGTGAAGTTGTCGCAACTGGCCTTGTATTCTCAGGAGTACTTGTCTTATCAGGAGCCGTCATCCTGAAACGCAAGATTTCTAATAACTAATCAGTCACATTTGCGTATCATACAAAAAGGATAGCATCCAATTGGATGCTATCCTTTTTGTATTTATAACAATCTTTGATACTCTCGCATATCCTATCGTCCTTCATTACTTCTGCTTCGTCTCATTTGAATGACCAAGTAAGTAATGGAAACAATCGATAGCAACGCGCCAAGAATGACTCCTTTTTGTCTAAAGACGAATTCGACCTTATGATTTCCTTTTGAGATCGGAAACGCTAAGAAAGCATTCCAAGCTTTTGACGTTTGAACAAATTTCCCATCCACTTTCACTTTCCATCCATCACTGTATGGAATTGAAGTCATCATATATTTACTATTGTCTGTAATGGATACATTACCTACAATATGAGTATTTGAGAACTTCGTAACTTTTAATCCTTGTTTCTTCCGGTTCTCCAATACTTGTTCAATTTGATCAACATCTGCACGATAAACGCCTGCGTTACTCATATCAATTTGATCTGTTCTAAATCTAAATTCAATAACAGTTTCTTTATTTTCTGTTTGATCTGTTAACTGCCAAATTTGTCTTTGCGTAAATGATTTATTATTTGTTAACCATTTACCATTGAGCAAGACAGAATAGTCTTGTTTATGTGTTAAAGACACAGGAGTGAAAAAGTAATAGGTATAATTTGTACGAGGAGTGATTCTATAGCGAATAATAGCATCCTTTGAAGAATCTGCTCTCTTGTAGATAGCTTCCCCAGTTTCCTTATTGACCTTTTCTTCAATAACATTTTCTGTTTCAATTGCGTTAAATGCCAAAGGTTTAAAGTACTCAATCGTATCGTTTTTAGCTTTTTGATGCCCCTCCATTGAATTCAGAATAATATTTTGGTTAGCAAAAGCATTATTGACACCAAATTTAATATTTCTCACAAGAACATTTGTACCATATGCAAGCGGGAAAGATTTAGGATTTTTATAGACAACATAACGTTTATCTTCATAGACTTTTTCTGTGAAATAGCGTTTCAAATCAAATCGGTCCGTAAATCGATAAAAGTACATCTTATCTGGATTATCTTCCATCTCTTTTGGATCAAAATTTTTGACACTCATAAAGTAACGTACACCATATAAGGCATCTGTCAATGGGGTTCCATTTGAATACTGGGTTGACGCATTGACTCCAAGATCTCCCATAAAAGCAAAGTGGTCCATGGTGCTTCGTTCCAAACTCGAACTAAACGTACTCAAGCCTGGATAAGAAATCAACGAAGGTACTGTTCTAGAATAACCAAAATCCGAAGCAATTCGATAGAATTTTTGATCTGAATTTTCTTGAATATTATCTGTCACACGTTTGACTGATACAGTCGCATCTGAAAACTTATTAACATTATCATACCCTAGAGTAACTTGTGACAAGTAGGCATTATAACCAAACTCCAAAATCGATACAAGGGAAACAATCACCACAGCAAAACGGGATAGTTTGAAATTCAAGATGAGCAAGACAATCAAATAGGCGATCACTGTGAGACTGACTTGGGTGAGTAGATAACCTGCTTTCAGTAACAGAAAGGCAATCACTATAAAGACCGAAGTTACACCAATTAGAATCATCTTCTCACGCTGACTCTTCTGAGATTTTGTCCAATAGGCGTAAAAACCGAGGCCTCCTAGAACCACCAAAACCAAGAGAGGAAGAAACACATTTTTTGAGAAATAGTTCGTGATTGCTTCTGGTTGTACTTTAGCGATAAAGGTGTAGCTCTTCGATTGAATATAACATACAGAAAGAGCCAACCCGATTCCAATCCCAAGATTCGTCCATTTAGAGACAACTGGTCTTTCCTTCACTGCTTGGTAAGCCAGTAGTAACATGAAGAATGAGAACAACCAAGAAAAACGGAAGAAAAAGCCGGCTGGGTTTTGACCCATGTGCCAGATCTTACTTACAAACTCATTAACGAATGACGTCAAGAAGACAAGAGTAACAATCCCAGCAGCCCATTTCTTAACTTTGGAAACATTCTTAGAGAGGAAGTAGAAAATGAAGCCTAGAAAACCAAGTGCCCCAATATAGATATTTGGTAAGTTTGGTCCTGCAGACCAACCAGACGTCGTATCAAAACCACCAATGACCATCTTAGCAAGAATATCTAAGGGGTTGATTTGGAAAGCAAAAGAGAAGGTCATCCCTCCACCAATCTGTCCCTTACTTTCCAACAGGTTAAAGAAGACAGGTAGCAAAAGGACTGCTGCTGTTCCAATCCCGATAATCGAATAAATGACAGCTTGTAATAAAGGTGAGATATAATTTTTTAGTTTTGTCTTTAGATCACCTTCGACCATCAATCTAGGAGATACATAGAAACAGGCATACAAGGCAACAAAAATCGAAATCATGTAACCCATGTAAAATTGGAGTAAGACAGCTAGTCCCAAGACAAAGGAATAGCGATAGGGAGCTTCTCCGTCTAACAATTGTTCCAAGTACACAATCACAATTGGTAGCATGATCATGGCATCATAGAAAATGACATTCATCTGGTAGGAAACCAACATCCCTGACAAGGCATAAGCTGTCGAGAACAGTGGAACCATCCATTTTCTAGACTCCAAACCTTTGTAACGTTTGATCAAGAGGAATGCAAAGGATAGACCGATTGCCCCGTAGCGGAGCCAAATAGTAAGAAAGACTGCTGCTCCGAAATATTTGAGGGGCATTAGGATATAGATGAGGTTAAAGGGGCTCATTAGATAGTATCCAAGCACCCCAATCATATCTCCACCAAGAGACTTAGTGAAAGAATAACTCAAACTAGATAGGTCTCCCGTCAAGATCGCATTTTTTAGCAAGCCAAAGAAACTGATATATTGCTGACCAAAGTCAACAGCCATCAGACTCTTACTTCCAAACGGGTACATCCCCATGAAAGCCCAAACTACTAACATAATAGTCATTGGGGCTAACGCACTCAAGGCATAGAGAATTTTTTTGGGATTTTTCTTCAAAAACTCTTGCCAGCGCATAAACCAGATTAACATATTCTCTCCTTTATCCAATATTATTTTCTTTTGCTTGTTCGATATTGGTATCCTCAATGATAAAGTGAGGACGACGTTTTACCTCATAATAGATTTTTCCAATATATTCTCCAAGAATACCAATGAAAATCAATTGAACACCACTAAATAGAATGATGGCTGCAATAGTTGTAAAGTAACCACTGACATAGTTACTTGCTGATAGTATGTATTTTATCAATTCAAAAACAAGATACAAAAGAGCAAGTCCTAAACAGATGAAACCAAATTGAATACAAACACGAAGGGGACGATCATTAAATGAAACAATCCCTTGAATAGCATAGTTCAATGATTTCTTAAAACCAAACTTACTTTTCCCTGCCTTGCGGATTTCGTTTTTATAAGGTATTACCTTCTCTTTGAATCCAATCCATTCATACAACCCTTTGTTGAAACGATTGTATTCGGGCATCGATACAAAGGCATTGATAGCTTTACGACTTAGCAATCTCAGCTCTGATTTTCCATCTGTCAGCTTAACATCCATTGAACGGTTTGACAAGAAATAGAAGAGGCGTGCAAAGGTACTTCCAATAAAGGACTCCCCTTCTCGCGTTCGTTGCCCACTGACAATATCATATCCTTCATTATATGCCTCTAAAAAGAGGGGAATCAGATAAGGTGGATGTTGGAGATCTCCATCCATAACCATGACGGCATCCCCGCTCGCGTATTTAAAACCTGCTAAAATACCACTTTCACGACCAAAATTACGACTAAATCGAATATATTTCACACGTGGATTCTCTTTGGCAATGGCTGTAATTAGCTCATAGGTCTGGTCACTACTTCCATCATCGATATACAGAAGTTCATAGTCCGAGAGTTCCTTTCCCAGCATCTGTTCCAATTGTGCTGACATAGCTTCATGTGTTTGAGAAAGAACTAACTCCTCATTAAATAAAGTAATGAGTATCGAAAGTTTCATCTTTTCCTCCATTTCATTCCTTTCCAAAAAAGAGAGAGCTTTCGCTCTCTCCTTTATACGGAAACTCTTTTTTTATTATTTAGAGATTTTACGTTTTAATACTACTGCACCTGACAAGACAAGTACTCCTGAGAATACAAGGCCAGTTGCTACAACTTCACCAGTACTTGGAAGAAGTGATTTGCGACCTCCACCATTTTCTGGTGTGGTTGCTTCTTCACTACTATTTGTTGGTGTTTCTGGTGTTGTAGTTGTGGTTGATTTACGAGGACCAAAAGTACCATCTCCACCACCTGGGTATGTTGGTGTTTCTGGAGTTGTAGTTGTGGTTGTTGTTTCTTCAGAAGTTTCTACAGTTGTAGCTTCTGTTGTTTCTTCTGTTGTTGTAGTTGTGGTTGTTGTTTCTTCGGAAGTTTCTTCTGTTGTTTCAGAAGTTTCTTCAGAGGTTACTGTAGTTGCTTCTGTAGTTGTTGTTGTTGCTTCTGTAGTTGTGGTTGTTGCTTCTGTAGTTGTTGTAGTTGTAGTAGTTGTTGGTTCTTCTGTTGTTGTAGTTGTGGTTGTTGTTGGTTCTTCTGTTGTTGTCGTAGTTGTGGTTGTTGTTGGTTCTTCTGTTGTTGTAGTTGTGGTTGTTGTTGGTTCTTCTGTTGTTG
>CAUUTJ010000041.1:0-13162 GCA_963548045.1 uncultured Streptococcus sp. | reverse complement strand
CCTTGGTGGTCAACGTTATTGATATCTTTGACTTTAATGGCTCTGTTATCCCAGGATTGCCTCGCTTTGTATCAGGCAATGATGTTCTCTTGATTGGGAATAAAAAAGACATCCTACCTAAGTCAGTTAAACCAGGCAAGATTAGTCAATGGCTTATGGAACGTGCCCATGAGGAGGGTCTTCGTCCAGTCGATGTCGTCCTGACTTCAGCCCAAAACAAGCATGCTATCAAGGAAGTCATTGATAAAATTGAGCACTATCGTAAGGGTCGTGACGTCTATGTAGTTGGGGTTACCAATGTTGGGAAATCAACTCTTATCAATGCTATTATCCAGGAAATTACGGGTGACCAGAACGTCATCACAACATCACGTTTCCCAGGGACAACCTTAGATAAGATTGAGATCCCACTTGATGATGGTTCTTATATCTATGATACACCGGGAATTATCCATCGTCATCAGATGGCCCACTACTTGACGGCTAAAAACCTCAAGTATGTCAGTCCTAAAAAGGAAATCAAACCTAAAACCTACCAGCTCAATCCTGAGCAAACCCTATTTTTAGGTGGCTTAGGACGCTTTGATTTCATTGCAGGAGAAAAGCAAGGATTTACAGCTTTCTTTGACAATGAACTCAAACTTCATCGTACCAAGCTTAAAGGAGCGAGTGCCTTTTACGACAAGCACCTTGGAACCCTCCTTACACCACCAAATAGCAAGGAAAAAGAAGATTTTCCAAAACTGGTCCAACATGTCTTTACTATCAAGGATAAGACAGACCTCGTTATCTCAGGACTAGGCTGGATCCGTGTAACAGGAACTGCCAAAGTCGCCGTCTGGGCACCAGAAGGCGTCGCAGTCGTCACAAGAAAAGCAATTATTTAAAATAAAACCACCGAGTGAACAAAGTGAGCTCATAAAAAGATAGTTATTGCCGTGGTGTGATTGCCAATCTTTAGATTGGCAAGGGGCACAATTGAGACCTAGGCTCAATTGTGAGGTCAGGAAATCCATTTTTCAAAGATGATATCTTTGGAAAATTAGTTCCGACCGTCCCTCACCACCTAAAATAACTATCAAAAAAGGAAGAAAGAATATGTCATTAACATCAAAACAACGTGCCTTCCTCAACAGCCAGGCACACACCCTCAAACCCATCATCCAAATTGGGAAAAATGGTCTCAACGACCAAATCAAAACCAGCGTTCGTCAGGCACTTGATGCCCGTGAATTGATCAAGGTTACTCTCTTGCAAAACACAGATGAAAATATCCACGAAGTAGCTGAAATCTTGGAAGAAGAAATCGGTGTGGATACAGTCCAAAAAATCGGACGCATCTTGATTTTGTATAAACAATCAAGCAAGAAAGAAAATCGCAAGATTTCTAAAAAAGTTAAAGAAATCTAAGAACGATACTCCCAAAAGCTGTTTTTACAGAAGAGTAAAGGAGATTAACCTATGGCAATCGAATTATTAACTCCCTTTACAAAAGTGGAGTTAGAGCCAGAAATCAAGGATAAAAAACGCAAACAAGTCGGTATTTTGGGTGGAAATTTTAACCCTGTTCATAATGCTCACCTGATCGTGGCGGATCAAGTGCGCCAGCAGTTGGGACTGGATCAGGTTCTGCTCATGCCCGAATATCAACCACCTCACGTAGATAAAAAGGAAACCATTCCTGAACACCATCGCCTCAAGATGTTAGAATTGGCGATTGATGGGGTTGAAGGTCTAGCTATTGAGACCATTGAACTAGAGCGTAAGGGTATTTCCTACACCTACGACACTATGAAACTTCTAACAGAGAAGAATCCAGATACAGATTACTATTTCATTATTGGTGCAGATATGGTAGACTATCTGCCTAAATGGTACCGAATTGATGAGTTGGTGGAACTAGTTCAGTTTGTAGGGGTTCAACGTCCGCGTTACAAGGCAGGGACTTCTTATCCAGTTATCTGGGTGGATGTACCTCTTATGGATATTTCATCCAGCATGGTGCGTGATTTCATTGCCCAAGGACGCACACCTAACTTTCTCCTACCTAAGCCGGTGCTAGACTATATCGAGAAAGAAGGGCTTTACTGATGGCATACCAGGACTATATCAACTGTTCCCGTGAGGAATTATTGAAAAAAATGGCAGAGCTTCTACCTGAAAAACGCTTAACACATTGCTTGGGTGTAGAGCGCGCAGCCATTGAACTTGCAGAACGATTCGGAGTGGATGCCGAGAAAGCAGGTCTAGCAGGTCTCCTTCATGACTATGCTAAAAAGTTGTCAGACCAGGAATTTCTAGACTTGATTGACCGTTATCAGCTAGATCCTGACCTCAAAAACTGGGGCAATAATGTTTGGCATGGTATGGTCGGTATCTACAAAATTCAGGAAGATTTGGATTTACAAGATCCTGAAATCCTACGAGCTATTGAAATTCATACAGTAGGAGCGATTCAGATGACGGACCTTGACAAGGTTATCTACGTCGCAGACTATATCGAGCACAATCGTGCCTTTCCAGGAGTGGATGAGGCGCGTGAAATTGCTGAACTATCGCTAAATAAGGCGGTGGCCTACGAGACAGTTCACACAGTAGAGCATTTAGCTCATCAAGGATTTCCCATCTATCCCCAAACCCTTGAAACCTATAACGCCTATGTGCACTATTTGAAAGAGGACTAAATGAAGACGGCTTTTATAATCATTGATGTTCAGAATATTTTAGTGGAAACTGGTTTTCAGACAAATAGTCTATTAGAAAAAATTTCTTACTTACAAAACCAGGCTAGAAGCAAGAATATCGAAATTATTTATGTTCAACATATTGAGAACTCTGAAGCTCAAACATCAGAAGATTGGCAGTTATCAGAGCTTTTAAGTCGAAAACCTAATGAAAAGGTCTTTCAGAAGAAGTATAACAGTATTTTCAAAGAAACTGGTTTAAAAGAATACTTGGATAAACAGGGGATTGAAAAATTAGTTTTATGTGGTATGCAGACAGAATATTGTGTGGATACCTCTGTCAAGGTTGCCTTTGAATATGGCTATCAGCTTATTATTCCAGAAGGAACTTGCACAACGTTTGATGGCGATGACATTCCAGCAGAAACGATAAATGAATTTTATGAGGGCATTTGGGAGGAGCGCTTTGCAGATGTCCTAGATTACAAACATATTTTCTAGAAAGAGGATTAAATGAACGAAAAAGAATTATTACAACTAGTCGTGAAAGCGGCTGATGAGAAACGCGCGGAGGATATCCTCGCGCTTGACGTACAAGAATTGACCAGTGTGACAGACTATTTTGTTATCACTAGCTCAATGAATAGCCGTCAGTTGGATGCTATCGCTGACAATATTCGTGAAAAAGTAGCGGAAGCAGGCTTTAAAGGCAGTCATGTCGAAGGTGATGCAGTTGGTGGCTGGGTCTTGCTAGACCTTGGCAGTGTCGTTGTGCATATCTTCTCAGAAGAAATGCGTGCCCACTATAACCTAGAAAAACTATGGCATGAGGCAAGTGCTGTCGATCTTTCAACAGCCCTAGCTTAAGTAGATAAACTCAGTTGGCAGCAACTGAGTTTTGTTGATTAAATTGAAATTTTATGGAAAGAAAGGATAGGGCCTTGTGTTTAGTTGGTCTCTTAATTGAACACGAGCTAAAAGCTGCGAGAAAAAGATAAACTTCCTTTGTATCTGACGATACAGCAGAAAGTTTCCTATTTTCTCCTTGCTTTTAACGCTCTTTGTATCTTAATTATGGCTACTTATGAAACTTTTGCGGCTGTTTACGATGCAGTCATGGATGATAGTTTATACGACAAGTGGACGGACTTTTCCCTCCGTCATTTGCCTAAGAACAAGGAAAGAAAGAAACTCTTGGAATTGGCTTGTGGAACAGGGATTCAGTCTGTACGCTTTTCTCAAGCTGGTTTTGATGTGACTGGACTTGACTTGAGTGCGGATATGTTGAAGATTGCCGAAAAGAGAGCGGCTTCAGCCAAGCAAAAGATTGATTTTATTGAAGGCAATATGCTGGATTTATCCAAGGCTGGTAAATACGACTTTGTGACTTGCTATTCGGACTCTATCTGCTATATGCAGGACGAGGTGGAAGTAGGGGATGTCTTTAAAGAAGTCTATAATGCCCTCAATGAGGACGGAGTCTTTATCTTTGATGTGCATTCGACCTACCAGACTGATGAGGTTTTCCCAGGTTATTCTTATCATGAAAATGCGGAAGATTTTGCCATGCTCTGGGATACCTATGAGGATGCAGCACCACATTCTATCGTGCATGAACTGACATTCTTTATCAAGGAAGCGGACGGTTCCTTTAGTCGTCATGATGAAGTTCATGAGGAACGAACTTATGAAGTCTTAACCTATGATATTTTACTTGAGCAGGCTGGCTTCAAGTCCTTTAAACTCTTTGCGGACTTTGAAGACAAGGAGCCAACAGAGACTAGTACCCGTTGGTTTTTCGTCGCACAGAAGTAGGATGTCTGGATGATTTGGTAAAATAGATTGAGGTAATGATGTTAGAATTCTTTTTGATTGTGGTTGTGGTCATATTAGAGTATATTATGCTTAAGACCTTTCTTTCAATGAATTTGAAAGAGTATCAAGGTTTTAGTACGAGGTTCTTTTCTTCTTCTAGTGGAGATAAAATTAGTACGAATAGCATAATCTTTTGGATATTTATTTCGCCATTTTTTTCTATTCTAGGCTATGTTTGTTCTTTGTTTTTGAATTCTATTTTTAAAACATGTCATGTTTCATATAACTATTTATGGACGATTAGTTTAGTTTTTTGGATAGTTATATATCTGATAATTTTGATATTAGGTCGTCGAAAATTAGTGAATCACTTATTTATTTTAATAATAGCAATAGCTTCAACTATTTTAAATTGGTACATTGCTCGAATAGCTTTTACAGGAAATGTAAATGATATTTCACCTGATTCAAGTAATACGGCATTTCAATTCTATTTAACTATAGGGTTATCTCTAATTTCAATTGTTCAGATGATATATGAAAGTGAAAACTACAATTTAAAACGTAGGCGTTTTATTAGAGAAAAGATTCAGAAGTATCTACGAAAATACAAAGTAATATATTCTTTGAAAGGGAATTTAGAGTTACTTTATTTGTCACTTGCCATTTTGGTGCTAGAGGATTTTGAACGGCCTAAATTTATCAGAATTATAGAAAATATTTTTAGAACAAAAACAAGAAATATTGCTCAAAATGATTCTATTGATGATATTGATAGCGTTACTATTCTTGTGAACCAACTTCAAGATTTGGCTTTACGTTCAAAAGAAGAGGACGAAAGAAAAAAATTGAGGTTTATTATTAAAGAGATAAATTGTTCAGATCAATATGTTACTAATGTTATGGAATTGTTTTATACAATTTCTCGATTAGACAAAGAGTTTAAAATAGTTGAAGCTTATAAATATAATGAGAAGTAATATCGAGTAGTAGGAGATTACCATGACCGTTACAGGTATTATTGCGGAGTTCAATCCTTTTCATAATGGCCACAAATACCTGCTGGAACAGGATAAAGGGTTGAAAATTGTGGCCATGTCTGGGAATTTCATGCAACGTGGCGAGCCGGCTATCGTTGACAAGTGGATACGAGCCCAGATGGCGCTGGAAAATGGTGCAGATTTGGTCGTAGAATTGCCCTTTTTAGTCAGTGTACAAGCAGCGGATTTCTTTGGTCAAGGAGCGGTAGATATCTTGGCTCGTTTGGGAATTGATACTCTTGCCTTTGGGACTGAAGAAGTTCTGGATTACCAGAAAATTGCTGATTTATACGCAGAACGTGGTCAAGAGATGAAATTCTTCATGGAAAACTTACCTGATTCTCTTTCTTACCCTCAGAAAACCCAAGCTATGTGGAAGGAATTTGCATGCCTTGATTTTTCTGGTGATACGCCCAATCATGTCCTTGCTCTCGCTTATGCCAAGGCAGTTGCTAGGCACAACATCAAACTTCATCCAATTCAACGTCAGGGAGCTGGATACCATTCGGTGGACAAGGATGTTGACTTTGCCTCAGCGACAGCTCTTCGTCAGCACCAAAATGACCAAGATTTCTTAGAACGCTTTATGCCATCTGCTAAACTTTTTGAAAATGCTAGTAAGGTAAACTGGGAAGATTATTATCCTTTGCTTCGCTATCAAATCTTGTCAAATCCTGACCTAACTAACATTTATCAGGTCAATCAAGAAATGGCGGTGCGCATCAAGGATGCTATCAAGACAGCTCAGTCTATGGAAGAATTGGTTGAAGCAGTTGCAACTAAACGTTACACCAAAGCGCGTGTACGTCGCCTCTTGACTTATATCTTGGTACAAGCCAGAGAAAATGCTTTGCCAGAATGCATTCACGTCCTTGGTTTCACCGAAAAAGGCAGGCAACATCTCAAGTCTCTGAAAGAGCAGGTCCATCTAGTCAGTCGAATCGGCAAAGAGCCCTGGGATGCCATGACTCAAAAGGCAGACCAGATTTACCAACTAGGACACCCAAGTATCGCAGAACAAAATTTTGGCAGAGTGCCAATCAGAATCGAAACAAACTAAGTCTACTGAAAGGTAGGCTTTTTACTTATTTTTTTGTAAAAAATTCTATAAAAAATTGAGTTCGTTAAAGAAGCCTATTTTACTAGAGAAAATAACAATTTCAACTCAAAAAATGACCAAAACATCTTCCATTTAAGGTTTGTTAAAAATAGTTTTTTGTGGTAAAATGTATAGGAATGCATGTCATTCGGATAAACAAATAAATTGAGGTAAAAACATGGAAATTATGGCGATTGTTATAGTTGTTTTTGCCGTCATCATTGGTTTAGTCATTGGATATGTCAGCATCTCAGTCAAGATGAAATCATCACAAGAGGCTGCAGAGTTGATGCTTTTAAATGCTGAACAAGAAGCAACTAATTTACGAGGACAAGCTGAGCGCGAAGCGGATTTATTACTCAATGAAGCTAAAAGCGAAAGCAAATCCCTTAAAAAAGAAGCACTATTGGAGGCTAAAGAAGAAGCCAGAAAATACCGCGAAGAAGTGGACGCTGAATTTAAGTCGGAGCGTCAAGAACTCAAGCAAATCGAAAGTCGTTTGACGGAGAGAGCTACGAGCCTTGACCGTAAAGACGATAATTTGACGAACAAAGAAAAAACACTTGAACAAAAAGAACAAAGTATTTCTGATAGAGCAAAAAACCTTGATGCACGTGAAGAGCAACTAGAAGAAATTGAAAAGCAAAAGCAAGCTGAACTTGAGCGTGTCGGAAGTCTGACACAATCAGAGGCAAAAGATATTATCTTAGCTCAGACAGAAGAAAACTTGACTAAGGAAATTGCTAGCCGCATTCGTGAGGCAGAGCAAGAAGTCAAGGAACGTTCAGATAAGCTGGCTAAGGATATCTTGTCCCAAGCAATGCAGAGAATTGCTGGTGAGTATGTAGCTGAGTCTACAAACTCAACCGTTCATCTGCCTGATGATACCATGAAAGGTCGTATCATTGGACGTGAAGGTCGTAACATTCGTACCTTTGAAAGTTTGACAGGGGTTGATGTCATCATTGATGATACGCCAGAAGTGGTAACCTTGTCAGGTTTTGATCCTATCCGCCGTGAGATTGCCCGTATGACGATGGAAACCTTACTTAAGGATGGACGAATTCACCCAGCTCGTATCGAAGAGTTGGTTGAGAAAAACCGTCAAGAAATTGATAACAGAATTCGTGAATATGGTGAAGCTGCAGCCTATGAAATCGGTGCACCAAACCTTCACCCAGACTTGATGAAGATCATGGGTCGCTTACAGTTCCGTACTTCGTACGGACAAAATGTCTTGCGACACTCAATCGAAGTGGCTAAGTTGGCTGGTATCATGGCTAGCGAACTTGGTGAAAATGCAGCCCTTGCCCGTCGCGCAGGATTCCTTCACGATATCGGTAAAGCCATTGACCGTGAAGTGGAAGGTAGCCACGTTGAGATTGGTACTGAATTGGCTCGCAAGTACAAAGAGCATCCAGTCGTGATTAACACAATTGCTAGTCACCACGGTGATGTAGAGCCTGAAAGTGTGATTGCAGTTCTCGTTGCTGCAGCGGACGCCTTAAGTGCAGCCCGTCCAGGAGCTCGTAGCGAATCACTTGAAAGCTACATCAAACGTCTCCATGATTTAGAAGAAATCGCTAATAGCTTTGAAGGAGTTCAAAATAGCTTTGCCCTTCAAGCTGGTCGTGAAATCCGAATCATGGTAAATCCAGGTCAAATCAAGGACGACAAGGTCACAATCTTAGCTCACAAAGTTCGTGAGAAAATTGAAAGTAATCTCGATTACCCAGGAAATATCAAGGTGACCGTGATTCGTGAACTTCGTGCAGTTGATTATGCAAAATAAATAAGAAAGAGCAGTTGAAAAATTACTGCTTTTTTGTTACACTAGATAGAAAGATTGTAGTAAGCAGAAATGGCTTTACATAGTGAATTCAGATGAATTTTCAAGTCATTTCACAAACTATCCAAAGGAGACATCATGGCAGACCGTGGCTTACTAATCGTTTTTTCAGGTCCTTCAGGAGTTGGAAAAGGAACGGTTAGACGAGAAATTTTTGAGAGTTCTGAAAATCAATTCCAATATTCTGTATCTATGACAACGCGGGCGCAACGTCCAGGTGAAGTAGACGGTGTTGATTATTTCTTCCGTACGCGTGCAGAATTTGAAGAATTGATCCGTCAAGGACAGATGTTAGAGTATGCAGAGTATGTGGGTAACTACTATGGAACTCCTCTGACTTATGTTAATGAAACCCTTGATAAAGGAATCGATGTCTTTCTTGAAATTGAAGTGCAGGGAGCCCTTCAGGTTAAGAAAAAAGTTCCAGATGCTGTCTTTATCTTTTTGACACCACCAGATTTGGAAGAATTGCAAGACCGTCTCGTAGGCCGTGGTACAGATAGTGCAGAAGTGATCGCCCAACGTATCGAAAAAGCTAAAGAAGAAATTGCTTTGATGCGTGAGTATGACTATGCTATTGTCAATGATCATGTTCCTCTTGCCGCAGAACGTGTCAAACGTGTGATTGAAGCAGAACATTTCCGTGTGGATCGTGTTATCGGTCACTATCAGGATATGCTACCAAAGTCTCCGACTATTCGATAAACTATAGAAAACAGGTACAAACAAATGATGCTTAAACCCTCTATTGATACCTTGCTTGATAAGGTACCATCAAAATATTCACTCGTAATCTTGGAAGCAAAACGTGCTCACGAATTAGAAGCTGGAGCAACTCCAACACAAGAATTCAAATCTGTAAAATCTACACTTCGTGCCTTGGAAGAGATTGAATCTGGGAATGTAACCATCCACCCAGATCCAGAAGGAAAACGCGAAGCTGTTCGTCGTCGTATCGAAGAAGAAAGACGATTGAGAGAAGAAGAAGAAAAGAAAATCAAAGAGCAAATTGCGAAAGAAAAAGAAGAAGGTGAAAAAATTTAAGGTTGGGGGGACTCAATCTTATTTTTTCTATTGCAAGAATACTCAATCAATTGAAACGATTTAAGAAGAGAAGGAGGTGAGGATATGGCTATTGCAAAAATCATTGTAGATGTTCCCTTGATGCAGACAGACCAACCCTATAGCTACAAGATTCCAGAGGAATTTGAGGGGATGCTGGAAGTTGGCATGCGAGTTCATGTACCTTTTGGGAAGGGCAATCGCTTGATTCAGGGTATTGTTCTTGGAATGGAGTCTCAATCTGATGCAGATGTGGCAGACGATGACTTGAAAGAGATTGCCGAAGTGCTGGACTTTTCTCCTGTCTTAACGGAGGAACAACTCTGGCTAGCTGAAGAACTACGTAAGTCAGTATTCTCTTATAAAATTTCCATTCTTAAAGCTATGCTTCCTGGGTTTTTGAACTCTAGCTATGATAAGATCCTCTATCCTCTGGAAGGCTTGAGTCAAGAAGACAGACATCGTTTGTTTGGTTCGCAGGACTCCTTAGCATTTTCATCTCTAGACTTAGAAAAGCAGGCTGAGATGATGTGGTTGACTCGAAAAGGTCTTTTAAAACTAGAGTACCAGGCTGTGGATCAGAAGAAAGTTAAGACGCAGTCTTGGGTTGAAGTGAATCTTGACAAATTAGAAAAGCTAGAAATCTCAAAGCGTGCCAAGAAGAAATTGGAACTGCGAGAATATTTATTAGTACATCCTGAAACAGTTCCTTTGGCTGCTTTGTTAGAACATTACTCACGCGAACAAGTTAACTTCTTTGTGGAACATGGTGCTATCACCATCGTGCAAAAGGAAGTCCAACGTTCAGCTGCCTACTTTGAAGGGATTGAATTCAGCCAATCTTTAGAGTTAAATCCAGAACAAAAAGAAGCCTGTGAGGCGGTTGTTGGAGCGATTGGGAAAGAACATCCTCCATTTCTTTTACAAGGAATCACTGGAAGTGGGAAAACGGAGGTTTACTTGCAGATTATCCAAGGAGCCTTGGATATGGGGAAAACAGCTATCGTTCTAGTTCCAGAAATCTCTCTGACACCTCAAATGACCGAGCGATTTATTGGTCGTTTTGGTGATAAAGTTGCCATTCTCCATTCAGGTTTGTCCAATGGTGAAAAGTATGATGAATGGCGCAAGGTGGAGCGAGGAGAAGCCCAGGTAGTTGTTGGTGCTAGATCTGCCATTTTTGCACCTTTGAAAAATCTAGGGGTTATCATTATCGATGAAGAGCATGAGGCTAGCTACAAGCAAGACAGCAATCCTCGTTATCATGCTAGAGATGTGGCTCTTTTAAGAGCTCAGTACAATCAAGCTGCCCTAGTCCTGGGTTCTGCAACACCGAGTCTAGAAAGCCGTGCGCGTGCTGGCAAGGGTGTTTATCAACATCTCCGCCTGACGCAAAGGGCCAATCCTTTAGCCAGTATTCCTGAAGTTCAAGTGATTGACTTTCGGGACTATATCGGGCAAAATGAAACATCTAACTTTACACCACCACTGATTGAGGCCATTCAAGATCGACTGGATAAAAAAGAGCAGGTTGTTCTCATGCTCAATCGCCGTGGTTATTCTAGTTTTGTCATGTGTCGGGAATGTGGGACTGTTGATACATGTCCGAATTGTGATATTTCCTTGACGCTACACATGGATACCAAAACCATGAACTGCCATTATTGTGGCTTTTCGAAGGAAATTCCACATGTCTGTCCAAACTGTCAGAGTCGCAGCATTCGTTATTACGGGACAGGGACTCAAAAGGCCTATGATGAGCTAGCAGAACTCTTTCCAGAGGCACGCATTCTACGCATGGATGTAGATACAACTCGCAAAAAGGGTAGCCACCAAGCTTTACTTGAGCAGTTTGGAAAAGGGGAAGCGGATATTTTACTTGGCACCCAGATGATTGCCAAGGGCTTGGATTTTCCAAATGTAACCCTTGTCGGTGTCCTCAATGCGGATACAGCCTTGAATCTACCTGACTTCCGTTCTTCTGAGAGAACCTTCCAACTCTTGACCCAGGTAGCCGGTCGTGCCGGTCGCGCTGAAAAAGCAGGTCAGGTCTTGATTCAGTCCTATAATCCTCAGCACTACGCCATTCGTTTTGCCAAAGATCAGGATTATGAAGGGTTCTATGCCTATGAAATGGGCATCAGACGTCAACTTGGCTATCCGCCTTATTATTTCACTATTGGGATTACCTTGTCTCATAAGAAAGAAGAAGAGGTTCTTAGAAGAGCTTATGAGGTCATGGAAATTTTGCGGTCAGGTTTGTCGGATGCTAGTATCATCCTTGGTCCAACGCCTAAACCTATCGCTCGCACTCATAACCTCTATCACTACCAAATATTGATTAAATACCGTTTAGAAGATGAGTTGGCCTTGACCCTTAATCAGGTTTTGGCTCTAACTCAAGAACGTGAAAATAGCGAACTTCGTCTCAGTATTGACCACGAACCGCAACAATTTTTATAGAAGGAGAAAAGATGACAAAACTAATCTTTATGGGGACTCCCGACTTTTCAGCAACTGTTTTGAAGGGACTTTTGTCAGATGACCGCTACGAGATTGTAGCTGTTGTGACGCAACCAGATCGCGCGGTTGGGCGTAAAAAAGTCATCCAAGAAACCCCAGTTAAACAAGCAGCCAAAGAAGCAGGACTTCCTATCTACCAACCTGAAAAATTATCGGGTAGTCCAGAAATGGAAGCTATTATGAACTTGGGTGCTGATGGGATTGTGACTGCAGCTTTTGGACAATTTCTCCCAAGTAAACTCCTTGATAGCATGGATTTTGCAGTCAATGTTCATGCTTCCCTCCTTCCTAAACACCGTGGTGGTGCTCCCATTCATTATGCCTTGATTCAGGGTGATGAGGAGGCAGGAGTAACCATTATGGAAATGGTTAAGGAAATGGATGCCGGAGATATGATTTCTCGTCGTAGCATTCCCATTACCGATGAGGACAATGTTGGAACTTTGTTTGAAAAATTGGCCATTGTCGGTCGTGATTTGCTTTTGGATACTCTACCAGCTTATATAGCTGGTGAAATTCAGCCAGAACCACAAGACCCAGACCAGGTTACATTTTCACCAAATATCAAACCTGAGGAAGAAAAGTTGGATTGGAACAAGACCAACCGTCAACTCTTTAACCAAATCCGTGGGATGAATCCATGGCCTGTTGCTCATACTTTCCTCAAGGGAGATCGTTTTAAGATTTATGAAGCCCTGCCAGTAGAAGGGAAGGGAAATCCGGGTGAGATTCTCTCCATTGGTAAGAAGGAGTTAATCGTCGCAACAGCAGAAGGAGCCTTGTCTCTTAAACAAGTTCAACCAGCAGGAAAACCTAAGATGGACATTGCTTCCTTCCTCAACGGTGTTGGACGTACCTTGCAAGTAGGAGAACGATTTGGTGACTAAAGTAGAAACGGCTAGAAGTTTAGCCTTAGATGTGCTAGAAGACGTCTTTGTCAATCAAGCATACTCCAATATTGCTTTAAATAAACACCTCAAGGGCAGTCAACTATCAGCGACAGACAAAGGCTTGGTGACAGAGCTGGTCTATGGAACTGTAGCTCGAAAACTCACACTAGAGTGGTACATTTCTCACTTTATTGAGGATA
>CAUUTJ010000040.1:0-13343 GCA_963548045.1 uncultured Streptococcus sp. | reverse complement strand
ATTCAAACTATGGTGAAAAGAACATCGAGCTTGGTAAATGGGGTGTGAAAGCTGTAGAAATGGAAGCAGCAGCTCTTTACTATCTTGCTGCTCAACACCATGTGGATGCCCTTGCTATCATGACGATTTCAGATAGTTTGGTCAATCCAGATGAGGACACAACTGCTGAAGAACGTCAAAATACTTTCACAGATATGATGAAGGTTGGTCTAGAGACCTTGATTGAAGAATAAGAAAAAAAGGTTTCCTTTAAAGGGAAACCTCTTTTTTATGAAGAAAACAGTCTAGTTCTTTTTGATTGTTAATAATTGTAATTTTACTCGCATAGTCAAGGCAGATTTTTTGATAATGTGCCTTGTGAGAGGGACCCCGTCCATCCCAGAGAATCCATCGGATAAATTCCCAGTTAAACTGTTCAGGACAACCGTCTGCCATACTCTCTCTAACTTTTCCTCTGTATTTTAAATAACGCTTAAAGGCTCTGAACAAACAAGTCCAAGCTGAAAAGTTTAGAAAGATAATTTGATCAGCCTTTCCTAATCTTTCCTCATAGCAACACCAGCTATAGTTGCCGTCAATAACCCAATCCTCATGTTCAGTAAGGAAAGTCGCCATCTCCTTTAACATCCAATCGCGATCGCTATCTTGCCAACCAGGCTGAAATTGCAATCGGTCAATATAGAGCTTTGGAATTGAGTAGTAGCTGGAAAGCTTCTCTGCCAAAGTAGATTTACCTGATCCTGAATATCCTATAATAGCAATTTTCATGATAACCTCCAGAAAAATGTGCACAAAAAAAGCTCCGAAGAGCTCATTTTGTATGCGGTTCTTGATTAACCAAGTTTAGCTGCAAGACGTGCTTTATCACGGTTAGCTTTATTCTTGTGGATCAAACCTTTAGTTTCTGCTTTATCGATGGCTGAGCTAGCAGCACGGTAAAGTTCTTCAGATGGGTTTGCTTCAAAAGCTTTGATAGCAGTACGCATAGCTGATTTTTGAGCTGAGTTCTTTTCGTTTTGTTTAACGTTCAATTCAGCGCGTTTGATAGCTGATTTAATGTTTGCCAATGTTCTTACCTCCATATTTACTAACTATACCATTATATCTGAAAACTATTATTTTGACAAGGGGAAATCACTTTTTTAAATAAATTTCATCAATTTCATGATTTTTAGATTTATGAAGAATGACTTCTGCCCGATTTCTGGTTGGTTCGATGTAGTTTTGTAGATTGGTCAAATTAATACTAGTCCAAACCTGATGGGCAAAATCTTTGACTTCACTAATTGGTTGCTGGGTGAAACGATAGTAATAGTTGTTTGGATCATCTTGTGCAAAGCTAAGAAGTTTCAAGAAACGGTCCAAATACCAGCTCTCGATATCCTCGACTGCAGCATCTACATAGATTGAAAAATCGAAGAAGTCTGTAATATAAAGACGGCTGTTATGTGGTGTTTGAAAGACGTTGATACCCTCTACGATGACAAAATCCGCTGCTTGAACTCTTTGTGTTTTATCAGGTACGATATCATAGATTTCGTGAGAATAAACAGGAATGTCAACATCTTGCCCGTTTTTAAGTTGGTCAAGAAAATTGAGTAGAGCTTCCATATCATAGCTCTCAGGGAAACCTTTTCGGTTTAGGATATTTCGCTCATTTAAGATACTGTTAGGATACAAAAAACCATCAGTCGTAACTAATTCAACACTTGCTTCTGGAAAAATACGAGAAAGCAGAATTTGTAAGAGTCGACTAGTAGTTGACTTTCCGACTGCTACACTACCTGAAATCCCGATAATAAAAGGCTGATTTTTACTCTCTCTTTGGAGAAAAATTCCTTTTGAAAAGGCTAGATCTTCCTTGGAACGTTTGTAGATTTGAATCAGATGAGCTAGCGGTAGATAAATATCTGTTACATCTTGGAGACTGATCTGGTCATTGAAACTCTTAATCGAATCTAATTCCTCCTCGGTTAAAGGAGGTGTTGTCTTACGATGTAATGATTGCCAAGTTCCTCGGCTGATTTTTTCATAATGTAAAAATTCGTTGGTCATAAAATTTCCTCGTTTGATATCTCAGTATACCATAATTTACAGAGAAAGACATCTGAATCATTTGAGAAAAAGCGCTTTCTTTGTTAAAATATAAGTAGTATAGCAATCAAAAGAGGTGATGTTATGAGACTAGTAGTGAGTGATAAATTTATAAAACTGACTAGCTTACTGGTTGTGATTCTGTGGTTATCTCCGACTTTGATTGAGTTTACTGTGAGTTTAGGAAGTCAAACCTATAGTTGGTCTGCCTTTGTCTTGTTATTCTTGCTACCAATTATTGGTTTTATTTACTTGATTCTCGCCATTTTAACAAGAAAATGGTGGCTTTTCTTGTTTGGTCTAGCCTGTATTTTTTCCTTTGCTATCACTATGGCATTGGGTTCTTACTTGCTTGGCCCCTAAGGGATTAGGTAACTTATACTATTTTTTAACAAATCGATGCCAAAGAAAAGCCTTTGTTGTCATGTAGACGATTTACAATTAACTTATTTATGTGGTAAAATGAAACTATGAGTAAAATGTATTATGCAGAAAATCCAGATGCAGCCCATGATGTTCATGAACTTAGAGTTGAGCTACTTGGGCAAAAGATGACATTTTTGACAGATGCTGGTGTCTTTAGTAAAAAAATGATTGATTTCGGAAGTCAGTTGTTGTTAAGATGTCTCGATGTCGAAAAAGGTGAAAAAATTCTGGATGTTGGTTGTGGCTATGGTCCTATTGGCTTGTCTTTAGTCAAGGCATATGGTGTTCAAGCGACTATGGTGGATATCAACAATCGTGCCCTGGATTTAGCCCAGCAAAATGCAGTAAAAAACAAAGTTCAAGCGACTATTTTCCAGTCAAATATTTATGAGCGAGTTGAAGGTCAATTTGATCATGTTATTTCGAATCCACCCATTCGTGCTGGTAAGCAAGTAGTCCACGAAATTATTGAGAAGAGTATTGACTATCTCGTAGATGGTGGTGATCTGACCATCGTTATTCAAAAAAAACAAGGAGCTCCAACTGCCAAGAACAAGATGGAAGAAGTCTTTGGCAATTGTGAAGTTGTAAAGAAAGATAAGGGATATTATATCCTTAGAAGTGTGAAAGAATGAGAGCAGTAGATCTAATCCAGAAAAAAAGAGACGGCCAAGAACTCAGCTCTAGTGAAATCCAATGGCTGATTGAAGGCTATGTTGCAGGAACAGTTCCTGACTACCAGATGTCTGCCTTTGCTATGGCTGTTTATTTTAAAGGCATGACCACTAGAGAGATTTCTGACTTGACCATGAATATGGTTAAGACAGGTCAGGAATTTGATTTATCAGCTATTGAAGGTATTAAAGTTGATAAACACTCTACCGGGGGAGTAGGAGATAAGGTTACCTTGATTTTAGCTCCCTTAGTCGCTAGTTTTGACGTACCAGTTGTCAAAATGAGTGGTAGAGGTCTAGGACATACTGGCGGAACAATCGATAAACTAGAATCTATCAAAGGTTTTCAAGTCGAACGCGGTCAGGATGACTTTATTAAACAGGTTCAGGAGATTGGAGTTTCAGTTATTGGTCAATCTGACCAACTGGTTAAAGCGGATAAGTTGCTCTATGCACTACGTGATGTCACTGCGACAGTTGATACGATTCCCTTGATTGCTAGTTCTGTCATGAGTAAAAAGATTGCTGCTGGAGCTGACGCTATTTTACTTGACGTAACAGTTGGTGAAGGTGCCTTTATGAAAACAGTTGATGAGGCGCGTGAATTAGCTCAAACCATGGTAAATCTCGGTAAGGCTGTAGGACGAAAGACAGTCGCAGTCATTACAGATATGAGTCAACCTTTGGGACGTGCTATTGGGAATCGCTTAGAAATTCTAGAGGCTTTAGAAATCCTTCAAGGTAAAGGACGCGAGGATATTAGCCATTTTATCTGTGAATTAGCACAAATTATGCTATCTTTAGCAAATATTGAAAAAACGGTCGAGGAAGTTAAAGAACATCTTGAAAATGGTCAGGCACTCAGGAAGTTTGAAGAGATGGTTGTAGCTCAAGGTGGGGATTTAGACGATCTTTATCGACCAGTAAAAGTTGACCACGTAGTTGAGATTCCTGCTCAGGAAGATGGTGTTATTGAGGCTCTTCCAGCTATGGAGTTCGGTCTTTTTGCTATGAGATTAGGTGCTGGCCGTGCTGTCAAAACCGATATGTTGGACTATGAGACAGGGATTGTTTTTGAGAAGAAAGTTGGAGATTCTGTCAAAAAGGGTGAAATTGTCGCAAAAGTATATGCTAATGGCAAAATTTCTCCTGAACTAGTTACAGATTTTCAAAAATATGTTAAAATTAAAATAAGTGACGAAGTGATAAAAACACGAGAAATTATAGAAATTATCTCCTGATTTAAGGAAAATCCGAAATGAAATTAAATAAATACATTGATCATACGCTTTTAAAGCAAGATACGACAGAACAACAAATCGATCGTTTGTTGTCTGAAGCTAGAGACTATGATTTTGCGAGTGTCTGTGTAAATCCTTGCTGGGTTTCTCATGCAAAAGCTGGTCTAGAAAATACTGATGTCAAGGTTTGTACAGTTGTAGGTTTTCCTCTGGGTGCTACAACTTCAGCTGTTAAAGCCTACGAAACCAAAGAAGCCATCCAAAATGGTGCTGACGAAATTGATATGGTTATCAATGTTGGTGCACTCAAATCAGGCTATGCGGACTTGGTTGAATCAGATATTCGAGCAGTTGTTGAAGCGAGTGGAGACAAAGTTGTTAAGGTCATTATTGAGGCTTGTTTATTAACCGATGAGGAAAAAATTCTCGCTTGCCAACTTGCTCAAAAAGCTGGTGCAGACTTTGTTAAGACTTCTACAGGTTTCTCAACTGGAGGAGCTACTTTGCCAGATGTTCAATTAATGCGTCAGACAGTTGGACCTGATATGGGTGTTAAGGCTGCTGGCGGAGCTCGTTCTTATACAGATGCAGTTGCCTTTGTTGAAGCGGGGGCTACACGTATTGGAACATCTTCTGGTGTTGCAATCTTAAAAGGAGAGTTAGCTGATGGCGACTACTGAGTTGATTGATTTAGCGATTGAGACTAGTAAAAATGCCTATGTACCCTATTCACACTTTCCAATTGGTGCCGTATTGGTAGCCAAGGACGGAAGTATCTATACAGGGGTTAACATTGAAAATGCTAGCTATCCCTTGACCAACTGTGGTGAAAGGACGGCAATCTTTAAGGCGGTTTCTGAAGGACAACGAGACTTTTCAGAATTGATTGTCTATGGTCAAACTGAAAAACCAATTTCGCCTTGCGGTGCTTGTCGCCAAGTTATGGTCGAATTTTTTAAACCAGATCTAAAGGTGACTCTAGTCGCCAAAGATAAAACGACGGTCGAGATGACGGTCGGGGAATTACTTCCATATTCATTTACAGACTTGCAATAGTCTGTGTCACTCTTTGAGTGACAAGGTCCTTGTGACCAATCAATCCATACTTGCAACTTTGTTGCGCATCTTATTTAGGAGGTTCAGTAATGAACAAGAAACAATGGCTAGGCCTTGGTCTAGTTGCAGTAGCAGCATTTGGACTTGCTGCATGTGGTAATCGCTCTTCTCGTAACGCAGCTTCATCTTCTTCTGATGTGAAGACTAAAGCAGCTATCGTTACAGATACTGGTGGTGTTGATGATAAATCATTTAACCAATCAGCTTGGGAAGGTCTTCAAGCTTGGGGTAAAGAGCACAATCTTTCAAAAGATAATGGCTTTACTTACTTCCAATCAACAAGTGAAGCTGACTACGCTAACAACTTGAACCAAGCGGCTGGAAGCTACAATTTAATCTTTGGTGTTGGTTTTGCCCTTCACAATGCAGTTGAAGAAGCAGCGAAAGAACACGCAGATAAAAACTATGTTTTGATTGACGATGTCATTAAAGATCAAAAGAATGTTGCCAGCGTAACATTTGCTGACAACGAAGCAGCTTACCTTGCTGGTGTAGCAGCTGCTAAAACTACAAAAACTAAACAAGTTGGTTTTGTAGGTGGTATGGAATCTGAAGTTATTTCTCGTTTCGCAGCTGGTTTCAAAGCTGGTGTTGAGTCAGTTGACCCATCTATCAAAGTACAAGTAGACTACGCTGGTTCATTTGGTGATGCCGCTAAAGGTAAAACAATCGCTGCAGCTCAATACGCTGCAGGTGCAGACGTAATCTACCAAGCAGCTGGTGGTACTGGTGCAGGTGTCTTCTCAGAAGCTAAATCTTTGAATGAAAGCAAAAATGAAGACGAAAAAGTTTGGGTTATCGGTGTAGACCGTGACCAAGTTGAAGAAGGTAAATACACTTCTAAAGACGGTAAAGAAGCTAACTTCGTGCTTGCTTCTACATTGAAACAAGTTGGAACAACAGTTCAAGATATCTCAAACAAGGCTGAAAAAGGTGAATTCCCTGGTGGTCAAGTTATCGTTTACTCATTGAAGGATAAAGGTGTTGACTTGGCAGTAACTAACCTTTCTGAAGAAGGTAAAAAAGCTGTTGAAGATGCAAAAGCTAAAATCCTTGATGGTAGCATCAAAGTTCCTGAAAAATAATTGATGGAAGTCATTTCTTAGGAAGCGGCCTTGGGCCGCTTCTTTAAGAATTGAGACAAATGGTTTTGTCTCAATAGAGCTTGCTAAGTTTCTTTAGCAGGTTTTATTGAAACAAAATAAAACTCTGAAAGGAAGAGCACATGGCACACGAAAATGTCATTGAAATGCGTGAAATTACCAAAGTTTTTGGTGAATTTGTCGCTAACGACAAGATTAACCTTGAACTTCGTAAAGGTGAAATTCATGCACTTTTAGGAGAAAATGGAGCTGGGAAGTCCACCCTTATGAACATGCTAGCAGGGCTTCTAGAACCAACTAGTGGTGAAATTGTGGTTAACGGTCAAGTTGTAAAACTAGACTCTCCGTCAAAAGCAGCTAGCCTAGGAATTGGAATGGTTCACCAGCACTTTATGTTGGTAGAAGCTTTCACTGTTGCTGAAAATATCATTTTAGGAAGCGAATTAACCAAAAATGGTGTCCTAGATATTGCCCGAGCAACTCGAGAAATTAACGAACTATCGGATCGTTATGGTCTTGCTGTGGATCCTACCGCCAAAGTAGCAGACATCTCTGTCGGTGCTCAACAACGTGTCGAAATTCTAAAGACACTATATCGTGGAGCTGATATTCTTATCTTTGACGAACCGACTGCCGTTTTAACGCCATCAGAAATTGATGAATTGATGGCTATCATGAAGAACTTGGTCAAAGAAGGTAAATCAATTATCTTGATTACCCATAAGCTGGATGAGATTCGTGCTGTATCTGACCGTGTTACAGTTATCCGTCGTGGTAAATCTATCGAAACAGTAGAGATTGCTGGTGCGACTAACGCTGACTTAGCTGAGATGATGGTAGGACGTTCTGTTTCCTTTAAAACTGAGAAACAGGAAGCTCAACCAAAAGAAGTTGTTCTTTCTATTAAAGACTTGGTTGTAAATGAAAACCGTGGTGTCCCTGCTGTTAAAAATCTCTCACTCGATGTTCGAGCTGGTGAGATTGTCGGGATTGCTGGGATTGATGGTAATGGACAGTCAGAATTGATCCAAGCTATCACTGGACTCCGTAAGATTGAGTCTGGTAGTGTGGAGTTAAAAGGCCAGTCTATCGTAGGTTTACACCCTCGCCAAATTACAGAAATGAGTGTGGGCCACGTTCCTGAAGACCGTCACCGTGATGGTTTAGTCTTGGAAATGATGATTTCTGAGAACATTGCTCTTCAAACCTACTATAAGGAACCTCTTAGCAAGAAGGGAATCTTAAATTACACCAATATCATCGGGTACGCTAAACAGTTAATGCAAGAATTCGATGTACGTGCTGCTAGTGAGATTGTTCCAGCATCAGCTCTTTCTGGAGGAAATCAACAAAAAGCAATTATCGCTCGAGAAGTCGACCGAAATCCTGATCTCCTAATCGTCAGTCAACCTACTCGTGGTTTGGACGTCGGTGCCATTGAGTACATTCACAAACGCTTGATTCAAGAACGTGATAATGGGAAAGCTGTCCTTGTAGTCAGCTTTGAACTAGATGAGATTCTAAATGTCTCTGATAGAATTGCTGTTATCCATGATGGTAAGATTCAAGGGATTGTAACGCCAGAAACAACCAACAAGCAAGAGCTTGGTGTCTTGATGGCTGGTGGTGAATTGGAAAAGGAGAAGAGTGATGTCTAAAAAATTACAACAAATTTCTGTTCCCTTGATTTCTGTTATTTTAGGGATTTTACTCGGAGCTATCGTCATGTGGATTTTTGGCTACGATGCTATTTGGGGTTATGAGGAGTTGTTCTATACAGCCTTTGGTAGTGTTCGTGGTATTGGTGAAATCTTCCGTGCCATGGGACCTTTGATTTTGATTGCTCTCGGATTTGCAGTTGCGAGCCGTGCTGGTTTCTTTAACGTTGGTCTTCCAGGACAAGCTCTCGCAGGTTGGGTTATGAGTGGTTGGTTCGCTCTTTCTTTCCCAGATTTACCACGACCATTGATGATTCTGGCAACGATTGTAATCGCCTTAGTTGCGGGAGGAATCGTTGGTGCCATTCCTGGTATTTTAAGAGCCTACCTTGGGACATCTGAGGTTATCGTAACCATTATGATGAACTACATAGTTCTTTATGTGGGAAATGCCTTTATCCACCACTTCCCTAAAGAAATCATGCAAAGTACAGACTCATCTATCCGAGTAAGTGCAAACGCAACTTATCAAACACCTTGGCTTGCTGAGTTAACAGGAAACTCTCGTATGAATATTGGGATTTTCTTTGCTATCATAGCAGTTGCAGTTATCTGGTTCTTGCTTAAGAAGACAACTCTCGGTTTTGAAATTCGTGCAGTTGGTCTCAATCCAAATGCTTCTGAATACGCAGGTATTTCAGCCAAACGTACCATTATTCTATCAATGATTATTTCTGGTGCCCTTGCAGGTCTTGGTGGCGCAGTAGAAGGACTTGGTACCTTCCAAAACGTCTACGTTCAAGGTTCATCATTAGCAATCGGATTTAACGGTATGGCAGTAAGTCTACTTGCTTCAAACTCACCAGTTGGAATTCTATTTGCAGCCTTCCTTTTCAGTGTTCTTCAAGTTGGAGCCCCTGGTATGAATGCTGCACAAGTACCATCTGAGCTTGTAAGTATCGTTACAGCCTCAATTATCTTCTTTGTCAGCGTTCACTACATCATCGAACGCTTTGTCAAACCAAGAAAACAACTTAAAGGAGGTAAATAAGGATGTCGATTACAACAATGTTAACCCTTATGGTTTCTTCAATGTTGATTTATGCAGCACCACTTATTTTCACAAGTATCGGAGGAGTTTTCTCCGAACGTGGTGGAGTTGTTAACGTTGGTCTTGAAGGAATCATGGTCATGGGTGCCTTTTCTGGAGTTGTTTTTAACCTTGAATTTGCTCAAGATTTGGGAGCACTAACTCCTTGGTTGGCTCTCCTAGTTGGTGGTTTAGTCGGAGCTGTCTTCTCACTTATTCACGCAGTGGCTACAGTTCATTTCCGTGCAGACCATGTTGTCAGTGGTACCGTACTTAACTTGATGGCGCCAGCCTTGGCAGTTTTCTTGGTAAAGGTGCTTTATAATAAGGGGCAAACGGATAACTTAACGCAAACTTTTGGGCGTTTTGACTTCCCGGTATTAGCTAATATCCCTGTTATCGGAGATATCTTCTTCAAGTCAACTAGTCTACTAGGTTATCTAGCAATTGCTTTCTCATTCTTAGCTTGGTTTATCCTCTTTAAGACTCGCTTTGGACTTCGCCTTCGTTCAGTTGGTGAACACCCACAAGCAGCAGATACGTTGGGAATCAATGTTTACAAGATGAGATATCTTGGAGTTGTGATTTCAGGTTTCCTTGGAGGAATCGGTGGAGCTATCTACGCTCAGTCAATTTCTGTTAACTTCTCAGTTACAACCATCGTTGGGCCTGGATTTATCGCACTTGCTGCTATGATCTTCGGTAAATGGAATCCTGTTGGTGCTATGCTTTCAAGTCTCTTCTTTGGACTATCACAAAGTTTGGCAGTTATCGGTTCTCAACTTCCTTTCTTGCAAGGAGTACCAGCCGTTTACTTGCAAATTGCACCATATCTCTTGACCATTGTTGTCCTAGCAGCCTTCTTTGGTAAAGCTGTTGCGCCGAAGGCAGATGGTATCAACTATATCAAGTCTAAATAACATAAAAAAACGTCAGTTGAAACTGACGTTTTATTTTTTTGGTTCTTGGTGGGTTATGTTAAGTCCCCAAGGAATGAGATTTTCAGTTTTATTTTGGATCCGTTTGATGTTGTCCTTATGTCGTACAATTACCAGACTCGCAAGAGCGATAATAATCAATGTGAAGAGTAGGTCATAACTAGTTAAAATAAATCCAAATAGAGGGAATAGAAGGACGCCAATAGTTGCAGCAATCGCAGCTGAAATACTAGAGAGGGAAATCATACTTCCAAGATAAAGTATTCCAAAGAAAATGACTGCAAGATAAAGGCAAAAGAGAGGAGCAAATCCGAAAATGACTCCAGCGCTAGTAGCGACAGCCTTGCCACCTTTAAATTTGGCAAAGATGGGGAAGGTATGTCCAATGACTGCTAAGAGTCCAAAGACGATAGGCGAAATTCCCTGAACATGGAAGATGAGTGGAAGTAGAGTGGCCAAAGTACCTTTAAAGAAATCAATTGCAAAGGTTGCCATACCAGCTTTCTTCCCAAGGATTCGGAAAGTATTGGTCGTTCCAGTATTTCCAGAACCATGTTCTCTTAGATTGATGCTAAAGAAGAGTTGTCCAATCCACAATCCTGAAGGAATTGAACCTAATAAATAAGCTAAAATTAATAATACTATTGTCATCATGTTTCTATTATACCATGAAATGAGAGAGAATCCGAACTAAATTTTTCCTCAGTTTGTGACATCTGATACTTTATGCAACTAGAAATTTTTCAGATAAACGCTTTGGTTAATCCAAAAACTAAGGAAAAGTTTTAAAAATTCATGAAAGTTTCAGAACTGCTTTATATTTATGTTTATTTATGCTATAATGGGAACAATTATTTTTAGGAGGTGGAATATGTCTTACTTATTTGAGATATTGCCAAGTTTATTGAGCGGTGCGACAATGACTCTACAAGTTTTTGCACTGGTCTTACTTTTTTCAATCCCTTTAGGCATTTTGGTTGCCTTTTGCTTACAGGTCCATTGGAAACCCCTCCATTACATGATTGATGTTTATATCTGGGTGATGCGTGGGACCCCCTTACTTTTGCAGTTGATTTTTATTTATTATGTCCTGCCAAGTATCGGAATTCGACTCGACCGAGTACCAGCAGCCATTATTGCCTTCACGCTTAATTATGCAGCCTATTTTGCTGAAATCTTCCGTGGAGGGATTGCAACCATTCCTCAGGGGCAATATGAGGCGGCGAAAGTTTTAAAATTCAATCCTATCGACACTGTTCGCTACATCATCTTGCCCCAGGTGACCAAGATTGTCCTACCAAGTGTATTTAATGAGGTTATGAGTCTGGTTAAGGATACTTCTTTGGTTTATGCACTCGGTATTTCAGATTTAATCCTAGCCAGTCGAACTGCGGCCAATCGAGATGCTAGCTTGATTCCGATGTTTTTAGCAGGTGCTATCTATCTTCTAATGATTGGTATCGTTACAATCCTAGCTAAAAAACTTGAGAAGAAGTTCAGCTACTATAGATAGGAGGTTATCCATGTTAGAGTTAAGAAATATCAGCAAAAAATTTGGAAAAAAAGAAATTTTATCCAATTTCAGTTTAACAATTCCTGAAAAGCAGATTTTGGCCATCGTTGGACCTTCTGGTGGTGGAAAGACAACCTTACTTAGAATGTTAGCTGGACTTGAAACGATTGATTCAGGAGAGATTTTTTATAACGGAGAATCTCTACCATTGGATGAACTTGAAAAACGACACTTGTTAGGATTTGTTTTTCAAGATTTTCAGCTTTTTCCGCACCTTTCCGTTATGGAAAATTTGATTTTGTCGCCAATCAAGACTATGGGGATGTCTGAAGCAGATGCTAAGAAGAAGGCGGTAGAATTACTAACTCGTCTAGGTCTTGAAGCACACGCTGATGCTTATCCATACTCTTTATCCGGTGGTCAAAAGCAACGTGTTGCCTTAGCACGTGCAATGATGATAGATCCAGAAGTGATTGGGTATGACGAACCAACTTCGGCTCTTGATCCAGAGTTGCGTCTCGAAGTTGAAAAACTGATTTTACAAAATAGAGAATTAGGCATGACTCAAATTGTCGTAACCCACGATCTCCAGTTTGCAGAGAATATTGCTGACCAGATTCTCAAAGTAGAGCCTAAGTAGGAGGTGTCTATGAATCGAAAGAAAATCAGCCTTGTTTTGGTATTCTTTCTTGCTTTTTTCCTCGTAGGATGCACGCAAAAAGCTAGCAATCCTAAAGTAGATAATTGGGAAAAATACCAACAACAGGGAACAATTACCATAGGATTTGACAATACTTTTGTTCCCATGGGTTTTGAAGAAAAGAATGGGCAATATGTTGGATTTGATATTGATTTAGCCCAAGCCGTTTCTGAAAAACTTGGGTTCAAGGTTCAGTTTCAACCAATTGATTGGGATATGAAGGAAACAGAACTTCAAAACGGGACCATTGATGCTATCTGGAATGGATATTCCGCGACAGATGAACGTCGTGAGAAAGTAGCCTTTACTATTCCTTACATGGAAAATCAGCAGGTTCTTGTCTCTAAGAAATCACAAAATATCCAATCAGTGTCTGATATGGCAGGTAAAGTTTTAGGTGCTCAGGCAGGTTCTTCTGGCTATCTAGACTTTGAAGCTCAGCCTGAATTGTTAAAAAATATCGTAAAAGATCAAAAGGCTAACCAGTATCAAAGTTTTAATGAAGCCTTGATTGACTTACAAAATGACCGGATTGATGCTCTTTTAATTGACCGTGTTTATGCCAACTATTATCTTAAAACTGAAGGAATCTTAGACCAGTATGAGATTTTCACAGCCGGTTTTGAGAGTGAGTCTTTTGCAGTTGGAGTAAGACCAGCGGATAAGACCTTATTAGCTAATTTGAATAAGGCTTTTGTGGAACTATATCAAGAAGGAAAATTCCAAGAAATCAGCCAGAAATGGTTTGGCGAAGATGTGGCTACAAGCCAAATTAAAGGAAAAGAAAACT
>CAUUTJ010000039.1:0-13426 GCA_963548045.1 uncultured Streptococcus sp. | reverse complement strand
GTAAGCGAGTTTCTTGGTCTGCTCCTGGTTGAATATATTCTTTAATCTCACTACCAACTTTAACACCGTAAATAGGTGGTTGAGCGATATAAACATAACCCGCCTCTAAAACAGGTTTCATATAGCGATAAATCAGAGTTAACAAGAGGGTACGGATGTGAGCTCCATCGACATCGGCATCCGTCATAATAACCAGTTTTTGGTATCGAGCCTTGCTGACATCAAATTCTGCACCAAATCCTGTTCCCATTGCTGTGAAGAGGCTACGAATTTCTTCATTAGCAAGGATTTTATCCATACTTGCCTTTTCAACGTTAAGGATTTTCCCACGAATAGGCAAGATAGCTTGAAATTCACGGTCACGTCCTGATTTTGCAGAACCTCCCGCTGAGTCTCCTTCGACGATAAAGAGTTCCGTTTCAGCTGGATTATTTGATGAACAGTCAGCTAGTTTCCCTGGTAGATTTGAAATTTCTAAACCTGATTTCTTACGAGTCACTTCTCGTGCACGTTTTGCTGCCACACGAGCCTTAGCTGCTAGGATACCTTTTTCTACGATGCGCTTAGCAATCTGTGGATTTTCCAAAAGGAAGTCAGAAAATGCATCACTGAACAAGCGGTTGGTAATCTTGACAACTTCACTATTCCCAAGTTTAGTTTTCGTTTGCCCTTCAAACTGAGGGTTTGGATGCTTCACAGAGATAACGGCTGTCAATCCTTCACGGACATCCTCACCTGTTAGGTTATCTTCGTTATCTTTTAGAAGTTTGTTTTTACGAGCATAGTCATTGATAACACGAGTCAAGGCTGTACGGAAACCTTGTTCATGTGTTCCACCTTCATGGGTATGAATATTGTTGGCGAAACTCATGACATTCTCGTGGTAACCCGTTGTGTACTGCATGGCGACTTCCACTGTAATATCATCCATTTCACCATCTGTGTAGATTGGTGTATCAAAGATAACATCCTTATTTTCGTTGAGGTACTCAACGTAGCTCGCAATCCCACCTTCATAGTGATAATGCTTAGTCTGCTCTAGTCCTTCACGTTTGTCAGTGATAGAGATTTGAAGCCCACGATTCAAGAAGGCTAACTCTTGAATCCGTTTATTTAATTTGTCAAAGTCAAATGTTGTTGTCTCTGTGAAAATTTCTGGGTCTGGAGTAAAGTGAACGATTGTTCCTGTTTTATCTGTATCCCCAATTACCTCTAGGTCAGCCACAACATGTCCACGACGGTATTCTTGGTAATGAATTTTTCCATTTTTGTGAACGCGAACATCCAACTGAGTTGAAAGAGCATTTACAACGGATGAACCTACACCGTGGAGACCACCAGATACCTTGTATCCGCCACCGCCGAATTTACCTCCGGCGTGAAGAACAGTAAAGACTGTTTCAACGGCAGGACGACCTGTTTTTTCCTGGATATCAACTGGAATCCCACGACCATCGTCAATAACTGTAATTGAATCATCTGGCTCAATAAAAACTTCGATATGACTAGCGAATCCAGCCAAGGCTTCGTCGATAGAGTTATCTACGATTTCCCAGACTAGGTGGTGAAGACCTTCCTTCGAAGTTGAACCGATGTACATACCTGGACGCATACGAACAGCTTCCAGACCTTCCAAAACTTGAATTTGACTGGCATCATAATCTTGTGCCTGTTGGTTTTTAATATCTTCTGTCATGTTTCCCCTTTTTCTTACATGTCTATTGCTTGTTTTAACGCTACAACGTTCTCAAAGAGATAGGCATCTAAGCCTGCAGCAAGTCCTGCCTCTACATCAATAGCACGGTCACCAATGACCAGACCAGATGTAATTTGATACTTATCACGTAAATAAATCATCGATTCAGGATTTGGTTTACGTTTAAATCCTGAACTAGCTGTCACTACTTCTGTAAAGTATGGTGCTATCTTTGTTTTTGAAAGAATCTCCAATACCTGATCATTTCGATGAGAAACCAAGAAATTACGGCCACCTTGGTCTGATATTTCTTCCAAGAGCGCAGGAATCCCATCAAACAATACTGGGTGTTCAAGATCACGGGCTTCATTTTCTTTATATTTCTCAAGAAAGTTTTCAATACCTGGAGCATACTTTTCGATGGCAAAGGCAGTCGAAACCTTCAAAGCTTCGTAGACACTGTCGTGCTCCTGCTCAATCCCAAACTCTGCTAATGTTTCTACAAAAGCTGCTGTAGAAGTTTCATAATTATCAAGCAGGGTTCCACCTAAATCCCAGATGTAATCGTGATATTTCATACCCTTCATTATACCATTTTTTTATAAAAAAAGCGATGTTTACCTTGGTTTTGACCTTAAAAAAGAGAAGAATCTTCTCCATCAAGAAAGATTCTCCTCAATTTGTTCATTATTTTTCAAATAGGTCTGTGTAGAGCATGCCATTTCTTAGAGATTCAGCATCTCCGCCCAGTGTTTCAACCAAGTGGTAAGCAAAGGCTAAAGCTGTTGCTGGCCCACGGCTAGTGATAACATTCCCATCCACTACTACTGTTTCTTTATGGTAGTGACCGTTAGCAATTTGTTCCTGGACTCCATCATAGCAGGTGAAGTTTCTACCTTCTAGTAGACCTGCCTGATTCAATGCAATTGGAGCCGCACAGATGGCTGCTACCTTTTTACCGATTTTCTCAAATTTTTGAAGTTCAGTGATCAATTGTTCATTGTCCCGCAAGTGGGCAGAACCAGGCATACCTCCTGGAAGGACAATCATGTCATAATCAGATAAATCACCGTTAAATACACGATCAGCTTGAACTTGAATAGCATGTGAACCTGTCACTTTTTCACCAAATCCGACCATATGGCAGGTGATATTTGCGCGACGCAAGACGTCTACGACAGTTAAGGCTTCAATTTCTTCAAAGCCATTTGCTAGGATAACTGCAACTTTAGGCATAGCGACCTCCTTATTTCACTTTCTTCAGTACAACTTTTTTACGTTTGAATCTTGTTCGGCCACTCTTTTCATCAGCTAAATGAGTTTGGTAGCTCATCGATAAAAGCAAACCGATACCAATAAGATTACTGATAATAGCTGATCCTCCTTGAGAAATAAAGGGCAAAGGAATCCCTGTCAGAGGAAGAAGACCAGTAACCGCACCAATATTTTCAAAGATATGGAACAAGAGCATCATGATAAATCCAGTTGAGATGTAGGTATAAAATTGATTATTGGATTTTAAGGTGATTTTTAACATGCGATAGATAAGCAGTAGATAGAGTGCAACCACAACAACTGAACCAATAAATCCAAAATCTTCCGCAATTACTGTGAAAATCATGTCACTCTCGCGAACTGGAATAAGGAGATTAGACACATTAAAGCCTTGACCAAAAATTCCACCGCTACCAATCGCAATTTGACCCTGCGCCTGTTGATAGGTTGTCGTTTGGGCATAATCAAAGGGATTGAGCCAAGCAAGGATACGGTTAATCTGATATGTCGGCATCCCAATTTGGTGCATAAAGGCACGCCCGTCTTTTGTGATAAAGATTGCTAGGAAGCCTGTAATCGCCGATACAACTGCTACAAAAATTGGAATAATAATCTTCCAAGAAACACCAGACAATAAGACAAGTCCTGCAAAGATTGCAACAAAAACCATAGCTGTCCCAAGGTCACTTTGCAAGGCTAGTAAAACCATAACTGGCATCGTGAAAACGATCATCCACAAAATCAATAGAAAATCTAAGCCAATCGTTCGTTCTTTGTCTTTATGTTTCTTGGTAAAGGTTACGATAACGTATGCCAGCATCAAAATATAGGATATCTTCATGAATTCGGAGGGTTGAAAGAGTGTATAACCACCGATTGACACCCAGTTTTTCGCACCAGTTGCAGCTACTAAACTCGGGTTGTAGAAGACTAAAGGCAAGACCATCAAGGTTAGACCGAGTCCATATAAATAAGGTGTGGACTGCCAGAGAAATTTTGTGTTAAAAAACATGACTATGAAGCTAAAAACAATCCCTAGCGATATCCAAGCCAGTTGTTGTCCAAGTATGGGCCAAACATTGTTTGGGTAGTCATGACTAACTGCTATATAAATCGCTACAACTCCAATCACCAATAGACAAAACACTGGTAATATTAAACTATAATCGACCCTAGAGTCGAATGAACGTTTCATAACGGCCTCCTTCTTTCTTTCAGGTATTCATTTCATTGTTTCTTTAAAAAATCTTGAACGTTGTCAAATATTTGCTCTCGGTTAATGTTCCTTACTCGACTAGTGCGAGACAGAGCCTTGCTGATTTGTTTGCCATATCGTTTACTTGACATACGACTATCTAAAATCAAAACTGCGGAGCGTTGACCAACTCGGCGCATGGTCCTACCTATCGCTTGCTTGAGACGAATAATCGCCATAGGAAGTTGGTAATCATAAAAAGGATTCTTCCCTTCAAGACGGAGTTCTTGATTCATCTTTTTAGTAAAGGGATCCTCTGGATTTTGGAAAGGCAAACGTGTCACCACTTCTATCACTTGAGGATGTCTTGAAAAATCGACACCTTCCCAGAAACTCCCTGCTCCAAGTAAGAGCTCACGCTCTCCTTTTTCAAAGCGTTTTTTCAATTGAGCTGGTTCCCCATGCTTATATTGGGCTAAATGGGGAATTCTCAAAGTATCAGATACCTGCAACAATAAATCTTTTGCAGTAAATAAGACTAAAATCGGTTCTTCAAGGTAGGACAAATCTTCTAGAACTTCCACAACTGCTTGTGCATATTCCTCAAGCGAAATTTCAGTCACCAATGGAAAATCATTCACCAACAAAATTTCCTGATTTTCCTGAAACTGTTCATCTAGGTAATAAATATTTGCTTGCGGGAATCCTAACAATTCTGGCAAAGAAACTCTGCTACTAATTTCTAGGGTTGCAGAGATTCCGAGAAGCTGGCAGGATTCTGGAAATATCTGAGAAAATAGCAAACGCTGATTGCGACTAGAAGTTATTTCAACCTTCTTACTAGACACATCTGAAGTTGATAACCAAAATTCTCCCTCAGATGCAAAAAACTTCTGATAATCTTTAAATTCTGGAAAATTCAACTCAGAAAAATCTTGTCGGAGCTTGTCAATGCTACTAGCTGGACACATCTTCCGTTTACCAGATAGAAACTGATCAAGTAAGTAAGAAATTTCAAAACGAATACTTTCTAGCAAGCGTCTTTGAAGCATACCTTCTTCCCTTGATAGAGCTTGGTCTAGTTGGTCTAGCAAATCCGTTAGCAAATATGATTTTCGAGAAAGATTTTCCAATGTCAACAAGATTTTCTGAGCTTCATCTAAAATCAAGAGACGCCCTTCTAAGAGACTAGGATCATCTTCAAGTCGAGTAACGAGGTAAGCATGATTGGTCACAAGCAACTTGCAAGAACGAGCCTTATCCTGACCACGTCTCCAAAAATCCTCTAACCAAAAGAGAGAGTCTTTATGAAGATTTCCATCATGCACCAAGTTCGGTAAAAATTGCTGGTAGCGATAAAGTTGACCAATTTCGTCTAAGTCTCCAGTATCTGTCTCAGTCAGCCAAACTAGGAGTTGCATCTTGAAACGCGTATACAAACGATTGGACTCTTCTTCCTCTAGCGCTGCATGAAAGGCATCTAACTTCAAGTAATTCTGTGGTCCTTTGAGACTGTGAATAGAGATATGAAAAATCTCCTCTAGTCTTTTTGCTTCCTCTTGCATCACTTGATTTTGAAGGATTTTAGTTGGAACACTAAGTAGGATCCCCCCTTCATTCTCAAGAGACAAGGCAGGCAGGAGATAGCCATACGTTTTTCCAATTCCTGTTTGAGCCTGAATAAAAGAAATATCTTCCACTTGTAAAAACTCTTGAATCTTTTGGGCAAAGCGCTCCTGCAAGTTTCTCTCCTCCAACCCCAACAAGGCAATATTGGTTTGGAAATCTTTTGAGAGTTTGCGTGGAGAAAGGATTGGCTTTTCTTTTCTTAAAAATAGACCTTGCACCTCTACCAAATCATGCTCAACTAGGAGAGACTGTTTCTGATAAACTTCCTCGATGACCATATAAGATTCGTACAATAGGCTATCTGACAAACTCAATAAGCGCTCCAACAAACCTTTTGGAAGCTGAAACATCTTTTGTCTCATGCAAAGAAAGAGTTCAGCAGTTGCTTGGGCGTCCGATAGGGCTGTATGAGCTTGCTCTAAGGGGATTCCCAACTCTTGGCAAAGAATACCAAGATTATACTTCTCAAGCTGAGGATAAAATACTTGAGCTAATTCAACCGTATCGATACGAGGCGTGCGCAATTCATAACCTTCAAAGAAGAGAAACTCTGCCAATAAATTGGCATCGAACTGAACGTTGTGCGCAACAAAAATACCGTCTTTGACCAGTTCAAAAATCTTTCCAGCCACCTGGGAAAACTCTGGAGCCTTTGCTAAACGCTTGTCTGTCAAACCCGTTAATTCTTTGATATGAGAATCCAAGTGTTCATGAGGATTGACATCAGTAGCATATTGCTCAACAATCTCACCATCTTCAATGACTACAATTCCCACTTGGATGATTTTTGCCTTACTTCCGGTACTTGTAGCTTCTAAATCTACAACCACGTACCGATCATTTCTAAAATTCATCACTAAAAATTATATCAAAATTTACATCATTTGACACCCCTGAACTTTATTTGAAGAGTCAAGTTTCTTGCAAGATTTGAACAAAAATGATTGAATAGAATTGTAGAAAAGGAGGGACATCATGAACCCATTGGATTTGTTTAATCAAGTAAAAGAACTCGTCGAGAAAAAAGATTTTTCTGCAGCAAAAACATTTGTTGAAGAAAACAAGGATCAACTAGGGGACTACCTTAGCCAAGCGCAAGCATTGGTTTCAGGCTCAGAAGGGCTTGACGGTCTTGTAGATAAGGTCAAAGGCCTCTTCTAATAGTCAAAAGACACCTGAAAAATTCAGGTGTCTTTTTGTATTTTCTTCATGAATGCAGGAATATGTTGACTAATCGTGGTTGGCAGAACTACATAATTGTTCTCAGCTAGTTCTTGGGCAATTGCTGAATGCAGATATGTCGCTACTGTCACTCTTTCATAGAGACTAACTTGTGGGAATTGACCAGCAAAACCGGCAATCATCCCAGCCAGAGTATCCCCCATGCCTCCAGTCGCCTGATAGGGACCGCCAACACCTAGCTGATAAAAATCAGCATGAGCTGCTTGCCAGATTCGAGTCGCAGGACCTTTTTGAACTAGAATCGTCCCTGAAGGAAGACTCTTCAAAGCCTCTCCTGTTTCCTCAGTTCCTTGAGAAGTCAAATCTAAGCCTGACAAGACTTGCCATTCCCTTTGATGTGGAGTTAAAACAAGCTGAGCTGTAGGAAATTTCATCCCCGTCTTAGCAAAAATCGATAGGGCACCACCATCCAGTATGAGTGCCTGGTCTTGAGTTAAATGATGAAAGACTGTTTGGAGAAGCTCTTCTCCACGCTCATCATCCACTAGTCCAGGGCCAACCAAGACAATGTTAGCCTTCTGCAACTGCTGCTCAAGTAATTGCTTATCGTCAAGAGCAAAAGCCATAGCCTCAGGCAGATGGCTATGTAGCGCTGGAATATTCTCTTTATCCGTAGCTACTGTCACTAAACCTGCACCACTTCTAACAGCCCCTAAGGCAGCCATAATAATGGCTCCCCCATAAGGATACATTCCCCCAATCAAGAGAAGACGCCCGTAGTCTCCCTTATGACTAGAACGAGGACGCTCAATAATAACTTTTTTTAGTAGAGCTTGATCAATGACTTTCATACACTACTCCTTCAACTTATCCTTACCATGTAGTACTTGATTAACCTTAGTATTCCAAGCCTGTAACCCTTCTCCTTCATAGTCTAGGTAAATCACTCTATCTTGTAATTGACAAGGAATCAAACCTTCAAAACAAGACTTATCTTTTGAAGGAATAACACACAAATGAAGAAAGGTATCCAAATCTAAACTATCTCTTACCTTCGCAACATGATAGCCATCAAACATATAGCCTGGTGCTTGAATTAATTCTTCATACAGAAAATGAAAACTAACACCAGGAATGAACTTTTCTTGTAATTCCTCCTCAGACGGTGCCCGTCCTAACAAACGCTCCATAGCGAGTCGGTAACCCGAAGTCGTATTAGACCATCCGAACATGATATAGTCAAAATAGTCTGCTGGATCAGAAGCTGCATTACGACTATCTGTAACTAACTCAGCCCCACTTTTACCAAATACTTTTACCGCCGACATGAGTTTTCCAATCTGAAAAATAGCCTGAGCCACCTCAACTGTACAAGTATGACTACAATAATTGGAAGTAACCAACTTCCTATGGATATCATAGGTAGAGGCTACAAGCCAATTACTTGGCCTGTACGGAGGAAAATAGCTATGCTCTTGCAAGTAATCATGAATTTGTATATTTAATTCATGATTCTCACATTCCACAATGGTCTGACGATGATGGTCCTGTTCGTATGTAATAAACTTTGCTAGCTTCTCCAATTCCCATTCTTTAATCTGAGGATAGTTTTCAAGAGCAAATTGATATATCCCGTCCCACTGGAGACTAAAATCTGCATTACAAACTTTTACAATCATCTAATCACCTCTACTTCATTATACTACAAAATAATAGAAAGAAGCTTCAATTAAAAAAGTATTTTCACAGCAAATAAAAAGTCGAGATATTACTATCTCAACTATTTTTCATAGTAAACTTAGTCTTTATCCAGCCTTCTTAATGCAGCCTGATAGGTCTGCTCCATCAGCATGGTAATGGTCATAGGTCCTACTCCACCAGGTACTGGTGTGATATGGCTAGCAACTGGTGCAACAGCATCGTAGTCAACATCTCCACAGAGCTTGCCATTTTCATCTCGGTTCATTCCCACATCAATGACAACTGCACCAGGTTTGACAAAATCAGCGGTCACAAACTTAGCACGACCAATTGCTACTACAAGAATATCGGCTTTAGAAGCTACTTGGGCTAGATTGTGGGTGCGCGAGTGGGTCAAGGTTACAGTTGCATTTTTAGCCAATAGCAACTGGGCCATTGGTTTACCGACGATATTTGAACGACCAATAACGACTGCATTTTTACCTTCTAAGTCAATCCCATACTCATGAAACATCTCCATAATCCCTGCTGGAGTTGAAGGAATCATGACTGGGTGACCAGACCAAAGACGCCCCATGTTGAGCGGATGAAAACCATCCACATCCTTTTCAGGGTCAATGGCCAGTAGAACAGCTTCTTCATCGATGTGTTTTGGCAATGGCAACTGTACCAAAATCCCATGCCATGCTGGATCTTGGTTGTATTTGGCAATCAACTCCAACAATTCCTCTTGAGTAATGGTCTCCGGAACACGTACAACTTCACTTTGGAAGCCCGCTGCGATAGCTGAACGTTCCTTGTTACGAACGTAAACCTGGCTAGCAGGATTGTCCCCAACCAAAATAACCACCAAACCAGGAACCAAGCCTGTCTTTTCCTTTAGTTTGGCTGTTTTTTCAGCCAGTTGTCCTTGTAGCTTGGCTGCTAATGCCTTCCCATCAATAATCTGTGTCATGTATTTTCTCTTTTCTAACAAATATCTTTTATTATAACAAAAAATCGCTCGACCTTCTAACACTTCTTACCTAAGATACCCTATAGTCTGAAACTATAAGAAAAAGCCCCCTTGGAGCTTTTCTAATAAACAGTATTTTACAAAACCTTACTCAAGAAATCCTTGGTTCTTTGTTCTTGTGTTTGTTCAAAGACTTGCTCTGGAGTTCCATCTTCGACAACAACACCGTCTGCCATAAAGATGACACGGTCTGCTACTTCACGAGCAAAGCCCATTTCATGCGTTACGATAACCATGGTCATTCCTGACTGAGCAAGTTCTTGCATAACTGCTAGTACTTCCCCTACCATTTCAGGGTCTAGGGCAGAAGTTGGTTCATCAAATAGCAAAACATCTGGTTCCATGGCAAGACCACGCGCGATAGCAATACGCTGTTGCTGACCTCCAGACAAACTTTGTGGATAGGCATCAGCCTTATCTGGCAAACCAACCTTCTCCAAGAGCTCATGCGCTCTCTTTTCAGCCACTTCCTTACTTTCTCCCTTAGTCTTAATTGGAGAAAGTGTAATATTTTCCATAACTGTCATATTTGGGAAGAGATTGAATTGTTGGAAAACCATTCCCATCTTTTCACGCATAGCAAAGAGGTCGTTTTTCTTATCCGTAATGTCAACACCTTCAAAGATAACCTTTCCTTTTGTTGCCTCTTCGAGGAGATTCATGGAGCGAAGAAGGGTTGACTTACCGCTACCAGATGGTCCGATAATGACCACTACTTCACCTCTATTAATTTCAAGATCAATCCCTTTTAAAACTTCATTTTTTCCAAAGCTTTTATGAAGGTTTTCAATTTTAATTAGCGTTTTAGTCATTATTTCTTATCTCCTTGTCCCATACGATTTTCAAAAGCTTTCAAGGCTACTGTCAAGATAGATGTCATAATTAAGTAGTAAAAGGCTGCGAATAGAAGTGGAGTCAATGGTAGATAAGTGGTTGTTGACACTGTAGTTGCTCCATTCCACAATTCCATAACCCCGATAGCTGACAAGAGCGAGCTATCCTTGATAATGGTAATAAACTCATTCCCCAAGGCTGGTAAAATATTCTTGATAGCCTGTGGTAGGATGACATAGCGCATAGCATTTTTAGGACGAATTCCTAGTGAATAGGCTGCTTCTAGTTGTCCTTTTGGCACTGCATTAATCCCAGCACGAACTGTTTCTGATACATAGGCACCACTATTCATAGAGATAATGATAATCCCTGGGATTAAACGAGTAAGATCAACATCTAAAATCCCGATTTGAATTGTTGGAGCACTAATATGCATCAAGGCAAAAGCAATCATAATTTGCACCATCATCGGAGTCCCACGGAACACCCAGATATATAGATTGGCCAAACAAGCAAGTGGCTTAAACTTCGAACGTTTCGCAAAGGCCAACACCACCCCTAAAATGGTCCCCAAAAAGACCACCAAGATTGAAATAATAATCGTAACAACAGCACCATAGTTAAAGTATGGCAGGTATTTCGGTAAAAAAGAAAAATTCATGGATACTCTACTTTCTATATTTAAACTTAAAACTTGTATAAGGATAACATATTCTGCATAAAAATGCAACATTTTCATCTAAGATTTTCAATAAATTTTCAAAGGTAAGAGAAATAGCGAGAAATCTTAGTTTTTTCTAGTCAAGTAGAGTCTGTTTATGGTAAAATAGTAAAGATAAGAAATGGAGGAGAATCAAAATGGAATCACATTTGGTTAGAATCATCAATCGCTTAGAAGCAATGACTAAAGATGGTGGTAACTTGAAACGTAACTTTGAGCGCGAAGGAGTTGTTGTCGCAGAGGTTGCTTTTAACCACGACGAAGAAAACGGACCACTTTTCACACTTCGTGACGTTGAAGCTCGTGAGACTTATACATTTGATAGCATCGACCTTATTGCGATGGAAATTTACGAACTTTTATACTAATCGTTAAATAAAGGCAGAGAATACTTCTGCTTTGACCAAGAAAATCCTTTTTGTACGACAAATAGGATTTTTCTTTTTACCCTTAAAGGTTTGACTATAATAGACTCGCAACATCAACTTTAATACTCAATCTTTTTACTTGCTTTCCCCTTCAATCATGATATAATGAGACTAAGGAACTTTGACTATTTTTGACCTTTCGGTTTTAGTCAAAGCCAAGAAAGAAACGAGGTAGAGGTATGCTCTGTCAAAATTGTAAGATCAATGACTCAACAATTCATCTTTACACTAATCTGAATGGGCAACAAAAGCAAATCGATCTTTGCCAAAATTGCTACAAAATTATCAAAACAGATCCTAACAATAGCTTATTCAAAGGAATTACAGATTTAAACAATCGTGATTTTGATCCATTTGGAGACTTCTTCAATGATTTGAACAACTTTAGACCTTCTTCTAATAATAATGTTCCTCCAACCCAGTCAGGTGGCGGATACGGTGGTAATGGGGGTTATAGTTCTCAAAATCGTGGACCAGCTCAAACACCTCCTCCTAGCCAAGAAAAGGGCCTCTTGGATGAATATGGTATCAATATAACTGAGATTGCCCGTCGGGGAAATGTCGACCCTGTTATCGGCCGTGACGAAGAAATCATCCGTGTCATTGAAATCCTCAACCGTAGAACTAAAAACAACCCAGTACTGATTGGAGAGCCTGGTGTTGGTAAGACAGCCGTTGTCGAGGGCTTAGCACAGAAAATTGTAGACGGTGATGTTCCCCACAAACTTCAAGGGAAAGAAGTCATCCGTCTAGATGTCGTGAGTCTTGTTCAAGGTACAGGTATCCGAGGCCAGTTCGAAGAGCGCATGCAGAAACTCATGGAAGAAATTCGTGAGCGCAAAGATGTCATCCTCTTTATCGATGAAATTCACGAGATTGTCGGTGCTGGTTCTGCCGGAGATGGGAATATGGATGCAGGCAATATACTCAAACCAGCCCTATCTCGTGGCGAACTTCAGTTAGTGGGTGCTACTACCCTCAATGAATACCGCATCATCGAAAAGGATGCAGCCCTTGAGCGCCGTATGCAACCTGTCAAGGTTGATGAACCAACTGTGGAAGAGACCATTATTATCCTTAAAGGTATTCAAAAGAAATACGAAGATTACCACCACGTTCATTATACTGACGGGGCTATCGAAGCGGCTGCTACTCTTTCTAATCGCTACATCCAAGATCGTTTCTTGCCGGACAAGGCCATTGACCTCCTAGATGAAGCTGGTTCTAAAATGAACTTAACCCTGAATTTTGTGGATCCGAAGGTCATCGACCAACGCCTAATTGAAACAGAAAACCTCAAGGCTCAAGCAACTCGCGATGAAGATTTTGAAAAAGCAGCCTACTTCCGTGACCAGATTGCTAAGTATAAGGAAATGCAAAAGACTAAGGTAACGGATCAGGATACCCCAATCATCAGTGAAAAAACAATCGAACACATCATCGAACAAAAGACCAATATCCCAGTTGGTGATTTGAAAGAAAAAGAACAGTCTCAACTTATCAACCTAGCAGATGACCTCAAGGATCATGTTATTGGTCAAGATGATGCAGTTGATAAGATCGCTAAGGCTATTCGTCGTAACCGTGTTGGACTCGGTACTCCAAACCGTCCAATCGGTAGCTTCCTCTTTGTTGGTCCTACTGGTGTCGGTAAAACAGAACTTTCTAAACAGCTGGCCATCGAACTCTTTGGTTCTGCTGATAGCATGATTCGCTTTGATATGAGTGAATACATGGAAAAACACAGCGT
>CAUUTJ010000038.1:0-13802 GCA_963548045.1 uncultured Streptococcus sp. | reverse complement strand
GATACTAGAAGAGAGGGGAAAATTATATATTATTTTATAAAAGATGAGGAAATCAAAGACTTTTTTAATCAACTAGGATAACAACTATTTTTACTACTTTACCATTCACTCTAGCTTTTATTATGTAGCATTCTAAAAACATTGATGTACCAACGTTTCTAACAGCTAAAATAGAAATTATTTAATCTTTTTATAGAAGTGAAGTAAGCATTCTATACGAATCAATACATAAGAAAAACGCTCTAGTCCTATTGTCTAGAGCGTTTTTATCTTGTTTTGAAATTACATATCAATGTTATCAACTTGTTATTTATTTTATCAATGTACATTTGATGAAAAAAAGAATACAGGACAAACAAATTCCTGTATTCTTAAAATAACTTAGAGCAGCTTTAACAAAACAGCGACTAATACGATTATAGTGCAAATTATTTTTCCGATTTTTTCATGTTGCTTGAACAATTTATCAGAGAAAAGAATCAATACAAGCGCAACACCCATCAACACAGTGCTTAAAGTTTGAGTAGTCATGGTACATACTCCTTTCGTTATTTTGTTAATCAAGCTTCTAAAATAACTTAGAACAGATATGATAATGATACGACTAACATGATTATAGCGCAAATTATTTTTACGATTTTTACATATTGTTGTTTGAACAATTTATCAGAGAAAAGACTCAAAATAAGAGCAATCCAAAACACGGTAGTTCTTAAAATAAAAATAGTCATGGCTCGTACTCCCTTCATTATTTTGTAAAGCTAATAATTGATTTGAATAGTGATGATTTAATCTGCAAATATGTCCATTTTTCCTGGTAAAACTTTTGTTCTTTAATCATGAATCGGTATCTCTATCAATCTTTATTATAGTACAAATAACATTATTACACCAATAAATGTATTTATTTTTTTACTGCTCCTATTTTTGAGAGCGCTTGAAATATGTTATAATAAAACTAGATTAATTTATAGGAGGCAAACCGTGGGAAATTTCATTGAGCTAGTCTTTCATCGTTTCTTTTTGGGGATGATTGCGACAGCTTATTTTTGGTTATTGACACTAGCAGGAGGAGTGGTCTTTGGTATAGCACCCGCTAGTGCAACTCTCATGAGTTTATATGCAGAACACGGTTATTCTTATCGTGCTTATCGTTTCAAGGAAGCCTGGGCTTTGTTTAAGAGCAATTTTGTTAAAAGCAATCTTAGTTTCTATACCTTTATAGGGATTGACTTAATCTTGATTTATGGTTTGTATCTGATGATTCAATTGCCCAACCAGACCATTATTCACTTGGCAGCAACCTTTCTAAATATCTTTTTAGTAGCCTTGGTATTTCTAGGCTATGCAGTGTCTTTAAAACTGCAGGTTTACTTTGAATTGTCCTATAAAAACACTCTAAAGCTTGCTTTTATCGGAATATTTATGAGCCTATCAGCTATGGCCAAGGTTCTTCTTGGTAGTGTATTGTTGATTATTATTGGTTTCTATATGCCAGCTCTTCTTATTTTTGTAGGTATTGGAATGTGGCACTTCTTTATTAGCGATTTGTTGGAGCCTGTTTATGAGAGTATTCATGAAAAATTGGCAACAAGATAATACCAAACAGTTTCGTCTCCACTCACTTCTTAGACTCTATAGCCTAGTCATGATTGCTATCATCACTTGTTTTGCTCTCTTGCTTTCCTATGCTTACTGGGATATGCGTGAAAAAGAAGCAAGTCGAGTCAGTCAACGTGTCTTGGCTCGGACCGTCGACGAGGTTGAATACTATTACCGTGAGTCTACTCGCCTGGCTCAAGGTTTGGTAGAAAATCAAGCCCGCATTGAAGGGATTTATAAGTATTTCAGTCTCAGTACACCAGACTATTTTTATTGGCAACTCGAACGAAAGGCGTCTCCTTATATTTCGGTCTCTATTTATGAAAATATCGATGATATCTACGTCCGAAATGATTTTGTGAGCGGTGTTGCTATTGTTCTACAGGATTCAACGGACGTCTTTGTTTCCAAGAGAGATAATCGTAGTGGACAGAAGATCCCAGCTGAAAACTTTAAACCAGATGCCAATAGTTTCGCTGTTCCAGTATCCGATCCAGTATCGGACCAGGCTTTGGGAGTTATCTATATCTCGGTGCCACCAGAGGTTCTCCACAAGGCGATTGATAATACCAGAGGAGTCGTCCCAGTTGCTGTTTCTGTTATTACGCCCTATGAAACGGACATGTTTCATCTGGGAGAAAAAGGGACTAGAGGTTCTTGGATGGTAGGTTCAACAGCGCACGGCTATCAAGTTCAAGTGGCTGTTCCTCAGAATTATGTTTTAAACGGTAGCTTAGGGAACTCAGCTCTGATCGTTGGTTTGAGTGCTCTTTTTATCATTATCCTATATATCACCTTAAGAAGAACCTTCTCTGATTACCAAAATCAGGTTGTGGACTTGGTGGATTCGATCCAAGCCATTACTAAGGGAGAGAAGACCAAGAGGATCAATACCGACAAAAAGGATCAAGAATTGCTTTTGATTGCTGAAACGACAAACGATATGTTGGACCGGTTGGAAAGTAATATTCACGATATTTATCAACTGGAACTCAATCAAAAAGATGCCAACATGCGTGCGCTACAAGCTCAAATTAATCCGCATTTCATGTATAATACTCTGGAATTTTTGCGGATGTATGCTGTAATGGAGAATCAAAATGAACTAGCAGATATCATCTATGAGTTCAGTAGTCTCCTACGCAATAATATTTCCGACGAGCGAGAAACGACACTCAAACAAGAAGTGGAATTTTGTCGGAAGTACAGTTATCTCTGTATGGTTCGCTATCCAAAATCCATTGCCTATGGATTTAAAATTGATCCTGAATTGGAAGAAATGCGTATTCCAAAGTTCACCCTCCAACCTTTGGTGGAAAATTATTTTGCCCATGGAGTTGATCACAAAAGAACAGATAATGTTATCAGTATCAAGGCTTTGAAAAAAGATGGCTATGTCGAAATCTTGGTAACCGATAATGGCCGTGGGATGTCTGCTGAAAAACTAGCAGAAATTCAAGCTAAACTGGCTCAAAGAACCTTTGAACACACAGCAGATTATAGAGGGAAACGGCAGTCTATTGGGATTGTGAATATCCACGAACGTTTTGTGCTCTACTTTGGAGACCGCTATGATATTAGTGTTGAATCGGCTGAACAGGAAGGCGTTCACTATCGAATCACCATTCAGGACGAAGAGAAAGGATAAACATGTATAAAGTACTATTAGTTGACGACGAGTACATGATTACAGAAGGGCTTAAGCGTTTGATTCCTTTTGAAAAATGGGATATGGAAGTCGTCGCGACGGCTAATCATGCTGATGACGCTCTGGACTATGTTCGTGAGCACCCTGTAGATGTCGTCATTTCTGATGTCAACATGCCCGACAAGACAGGTCTTGAAATGATTGGAGAGATGAAGGAATTGTTGCCAGATGCATACTATATCCTTCTCTCTGGTTACCAAGAATTTGACTATGTCAAAAAAGCTATGAACCTCAATGTTGTAGACTATCTTGTCAAACCAGTTGATAAGGTTGAACTAGAGCATTTACTTGAGAAAATCATCGGTCAGCTTCGTGAGAAAGTGCATGAACCAGAAATGTTAAGCCAAAAATTAGATGAAGAAGCATTTAAGGCGCATCTCTCTCAAAAAGAAAACTGGTGGATTGGACTTTCCCAGGAAAAACAAGGGGATTTTGTCATTCCTTACTACGTCCTCGGTCAGGACTGGCAAATTGTGATTGCAGACCAGAAATTCGACGGTCTACTCGTTCTGCCTTTTGAGTCACCTTATCAGGTAAACTTTGAAAAATGGAAGTTTGACGTTGAAAAAGCACTTTTCTATGGGACTGTAAACCTCGATCAGTCTGAAAGTCTCTTCTCATATTATGAACCTATCTATCGAGTTATTATCCAGGGAAATCTTCAGCAGATTATCGATGAGTTAAACCTACTTGAGAAGATTGTGCTAGAAAACACACCGAGAGTATCCATCACCAAGCAACTCTTTACTCAGTTTGTTATGGATGTCTTTCATCTCTTCGAGCATCTGAAAGCAGATGATATGACAGATATCGTCAAGAATATTCATGCCATCACAAACTTTGAGGACTTAGTCGCTTATACAAAAGAAACCTTGACTTCCTTCTTTGGTCAATACCGCATGAATGAAAATGTTGTCAGTGTTCTCGAAGTTATTGGTAGAGATTACAAAAAAGAGTTATCTCTCAAGGATATCAGCAAGGATCTCTTTATCAATCCTGTTTACTTAGGTCAGTTAATCAAGAAGGAAACCAATTCAACCTTCGCGGAGCTTCTCAATAAGCAACGTATCAAGGCTGCCCAGCAACTCTTGCTCTCTACAAACGATAGTATTGAGGATATCTGCTATACAGTTGGGTATAGTAATGTAGGGTACTTCTACAAGGTTTTTCGAAAACTATGTGGAAAGTCTCCTAAGGCCTACCGTAAGCAGATTGATGTAACCCTCTAACTTTTGTTATCCATTTTAAAATATGCTATAATAAGTTTAAAAATATGAGGAGGTTGCTTTTATGAAAAAGAAACCAATCTATCTATGGATTTTATTAGTCTTATCAGCGATTAGCTCATTCTTGGCAGTAGTTGGAATTTTCACTCCAGTACCGAATAAAGAAGCCCTTCGTGCTAGTCAAGAAAATGTTGGGACGCTTAGTGCTCAACAAATAGAGGATGCCGTTAACTATGCTTACCAAGTATCAGAGTCATCTCACTCTATTGTTAACGTGATACTAATTCTCTTGTCTGCTATCCTAGTTGTAGTAGCCTTTGTTTTCTTAGTTCGTAAGAAATTACAGTTAGCAAACTATACTTATGTTGGATATGTTTTACTATCCATTATTGGGCTAGTCTATGACAATATGAATATCCAAGATGCCATGCAATTGATTAAAGACGACACCCTTCGTTTAGGAATGGGAGTCATGTCTAAAGTAAGCACTATTATATTTATCGTTATTAATGTTATTTTCTTAGCGATTGTCTTCTATAAAATGTGGCGTCAGCAAAAAGAATTAACAGAATCTCAAGAGGAAGAGCTCGCCTAAGAGTTGACAAAGGATAACTATCAAGATACAATCTTGGTAGTTATTTTTTTGGATTCGAGAAAAAGGGAGGAAAAGATGAAAAAAATTTCCTTGGTCTATATCAGTCTGAGCGGGAACACGGAGAGTTTCGTAACCCGGCTAAAAGCATATTTGTTGGAGCAGTATGAGAACATTGAAGTAGAAAAAATTCATATTAAAGACTTGGTCAAAGATGGAGAAAACTTCTTTGAGATGACCAATCCATATGTGGCTTTCCTACCGACTTATCTCGAAGGCGGTAATGGGGTTGACAACGGAGACGTGGAAATTTTGACCACTCCAGTAGGTGACTTTATCGCCTATGGTGACAATGCTAGCAAGTGTTTTGGTGTCGTAGGATCAGGAAATCGAAACTTCAACAACCAATACTGTTTGACAGCCAAGCAATACAGCCAACGTTTTGGTTTCCCTGTTTTAGCTGATTTTGAGATGCGTGGCATGCTAGGAGACATCAAAAAGGTTGCAGCTATTATTGCAGAACTCTATGAACTTGAATCCTTGTAAGAGGACAGTTTTTTTGTCGAAATGAGTAAATTCCTTAGATTTTTCCATCATAAGAAAGATAAACCAAGCTTTAAAAACATTATGCTATGCAGTGCCTTGTTGCTCTTGGCTATTAGTCTAATGCTGCTCTCTGAGAAAATTTTTGATGAAGATGCAACATCAGTTGGAACCATGGTATCACTAGGGATTGTTATCCTAGTGGGGATCTTAGAAATCAGGAGAAAATAACAAAAGACTCGAGATAAAAACTCTCGAGTCTTTTGTTAGTTGCGAATTTCATCAACGATTTCTTTTGAAATGGGAATTCCTAAACGGTAACCTTTGTTGATGTAGTCGATGACATCATTGATGTTTTCTATCGTTTGGATTTTCTCTTTGATAGTTGCACGAAAAGCTTGGTCTTTCAATAGCTGGTCCTGAAGCAGTCTTTGAAGTTTTTCTTTTTCGTATTTATTGACAAGAAAGAGGAAAAGAAGACTGATAACAACTAAGATATAAGCATACTGGCTCATAAAAATTCTCCCTAAGTGATAAAGAAGTAGGTGGTAAGATAAAAGAAAAGTTTTTAACTTTTCGAGTGATAATACTGTAAGTGCCTAGCTAAAACCCGAATAGGATTTGGCGTTAGTTCCTTATGATTGCTTAGTAATAAATTAATTTAATAGATCACGACATGCATCCAAATAAATCGATATTATTTATTTGGATGCATTAGTAAGGCGTTTAGGAAATCGCCTCATTTACGACGTTTTTCGGTAGAAATCGATAATATTTCTATCGAAAGACTAGTGAAGCAGTTAGCTAGTCCGCATAAAAGCGGCTAGCGTCTAACAATTAGGAACTTTAGTTCCAATTGTTAGTACTGAATCACATCTTCTCTGGTGCCTCTACACCCAACAAACGAAGGGCTTCTTTGAGGACCACTGCAGTTGCATAGCTAAGGGCTAGACGACTATCACGTTCTGGACTTTCATCCAAGATACGAGTGTGGGCATAGTATTTGTTAAAGGCTTGAGCTAAACTGATCGCAAATTTAGCGATGATAGAAGGCTCGTAGTTATCAGCTGCACGTTTAATAATACGTTGGAAATCTTGGATTAGCTTGATGATTTCCCAGCTTTCAGAATCGTTCAAACTGTAGTTGGCGCCTGCTTCAGGTTTGAAATCGGCTTTACGCAAGATAGATTGGATACGAGCATAAGCATATTGGACATAAGGACCAGTCTCACCTTCAAAGGATACCATGGCTTCGAGGTCGAAGTCGTAGCCATTTGTGCGGTCAGTTTTAAGGTCATAGAATTTAATGGCCCCAACTCCAACAGCATGAGCGACCTGGTCTTTGTTTTCAAGTTCTGGATTTTTGGCTTCGATCTGCGCTTTAGCACGGCTGATGGCTTCTGCAACAGTTGGCTCTAACAAGATAACATTCCCTTTACGAGTAGAAAGTTTCTTTCCTTCTTTTGTTACCAATCCAAACGGAACATGGACAATGTCTTGACTCCAATCGTAGCCCATTTCTTGTAGCACTGCCTTGAGTTGTTTGAAGTGAGCAGATTGCTCTTGACCAACGACATAGATAGATTTGGCAAATTGATATTCGTTTTTACGGTAGAGAGCTGCAGCTAGGTCACGTGTGATGTAGAGAGTCGCACCGTCAGATTTCTTGATAAGAGCTGGGTGTTCAATCCCGTATTTTTCAAGATTCACAACTTGAGCACCTTCTGATTCGACCAAAAGTCCCTTTTCAGCAAGGATATCTACAACTGCATCCATTTTATCGTTGTAGAAGGCTTCTCCGTTGTAGCTATCGAATTCAACTTGTAACTCATTGTAAAGACGGTTAAATTCTACTAAACTTTCATCGCGGAACCATTGCCAAAGAGCAAGAGCTTCCTCATCACCGTTTTCAAGTTTGCGGAACCATTCACGTGCTTCATCATCCAAGCTTGGATCGTTCTCAGCTTCAGCATTGATACGAACGTAGAGTTTGAGAAGTTCATCGATTGGATGAGCTTTGACGGCTTCTTCGTTACCCCATTTCTTGTAGGCAACAATCAGCATCCCAAACTGTTTCCCCCAGTCTCCCAAGTGGTTAACCTTGACAGTTTGATAGCCAATTTTTTGGAAGATGTTTGACAAGCTGTCACCGATAACAGTTGAACGAAGGTGACCGATTGAAAATGGTTTAGCGATATTAGGGCTAGACATGTCAATAACGACATTTTCTTGATTGCCAATCTCTTGGTCAGCGTAGTGCTCTTTTTCAGTGATAACGTTTTGTAGAACTTGACCAGAAATGGCAGCCTTATCAAGGAAGAAGTTGACGTAAGGACCTGTTGCTACAACCTTTTCAAAAGCTTGACTATTGATCTTTTCAGCGATGTCAGCAGCAATCATTTGGGGAGCTTTGCGTTCAACCTTTGCTAATGAAAAGGCAGGGAAGGCGATGTCTCCCATATCTGAGTTTTTAGGTGTTTCTAGTAAATTTAAAATAGCCTCTTGGTCCAGGCTATCAATGACGCTAGCCAACTCGCTAGCAATCAATTCTTTTGTATTCATTTAGGGCTCCTTTAGGGCTTTTCTACTATTTTAACACAATTTACTACATTTTTTTGGAAAGAAGAGAATTTTTTTGAAATATCCAGTTTTTTTGATATAATGTTCTTACTAAAAAAATGTAAAATGTTATAAATATGCACTCGAGAGGAACATATGAGAAAAAGAGAACGTCATCAGCTTATTAAGCGAATGATTACAGAAGAAAAATTAGGCACTCAAAAAGAAATTCAGGATCGATTGGAAGCTTGTAATGTCTTTGTGACACAGACGACCTTATCTCGTGATTTGCGAGAAATTGGCTTAACCAAAGTTAAGAAAAACGATGTTGTCTATTATGTGTTAGCAAATGAGACAGAGAAAATTGATCTGGTTGAATTCCTTTCACATCACTTAGAAGGTGTTGCAAGAGCTGAATTCACCTTGGTGCTCCATACAAAACTTGGAGAAGCATCTGTCTTAGCCAATGTAGTAGATTCAAATAAAGATGAATGGATTTTAGGAACGGTTGCAGGAGCGAATACCTTGTTGGTTATCTGTAAAGATCAACATGCTGCTAAAGTGATGGAAGAACGCCTGCTAGAGTTAATGGAAGATAGATAAGGTCTTGAGAGCTTCTCTCAGGACTGTTTTTACAAGGAGAGAATGAATGACTACTGAAAAATTATCACCGGGTATGCAACAGTATGTGGATATCAAAAAGCAATATCCAGATGCTTTTTTGCTTTTTCGTATGGGTGATTTTTATGAGTTATTTTATGAGGATGCAGTCAATGCTGCCCAGATACTAGAAATCTCATTGACTAGTCGTAATAAAAATGCTGAAAATCCTATTCCCATGGCTGGTGTTCCTTACCACTCTGCCCAACAATACATCGATGTTCTAGTGGAGCGTGGCTACAAGGTTGCTATAGCTGAACAGATGGAAGACCCTAAACAGGCTGTTGGTGTGGTCAAGCGTGAGGTCGTTCAGGTTATAACACCAGGAACGGTTGTTGATAGTAGTAAGCCAGATAGTCAAAATAACTTTTTGGTAGCTATTGATTGTGAAGGTTCCCGGTATGGGCTAGCCTATATGGACCTAGTAACAGGTGATTTTTATGTAACGGGGCTATCAGATTTTTCTCTAGTTTGTGGTGAAATCCGCAATCTCAAAGCGAGAGAAGTGGTGATTGGTTATGACTTGCCTGAAGTAGAAGAGCAGATTCTCAGTCGTCAAATGAATCTAGTTCTTTCCTACGAACAGGGAACTTATGAAGACCTACATCTATTAGATTCAGGATTGGCTCCTGTTGAGCAAGCAGCTAGCAGTAAACTCCTCCAATATGTTCATCGGACTCAGATGAGAGAGTTGAACCACTTGAAACCTGTTATCCGCTATGAAATCAAGGATTTTTTGCAGATGGATTATGCGACCAAGGCTAGTCTGGATCTGGTTGAAAATGCTCGCTCAGGTAAGAAACAAGGCAGTCTTTTCTGGTTGTTAGATGAAACCAAGACTGCCATGGGGATGCGTCTTCTACGTTCTTGGATTCAACGTCCTTTGATTGATAAGGAACGTATCCTTGAACGTCAGGAAGTTGTGCAAGTGTTTCTGGATTATTTCTTTGAGCGTAGTGATCTGACAGAAAGCCTCAAGGGAGTCTACGATATCGAGCGCCTGGCTAGTCGTGTTTCTTTCGGGAAAAGCAATCCCAAAGATCTCTTGCAATTAGCGACTACTTTGGGAAGTGTTCCACGAATACGCGCAATCTTGGAAGGAATGGAGCAACCAGCCCTCGCTTATCTGATTGAACAACTAGATGCGATTCCTGAGTTAGAAAGTCTTATTAGCGCAGCCATTGCCCCGGAAGCTCCTCATGTGATTACAGAGGGTGGCATTATTCGAACTGGCTTTGACGAGACCTTGGACAAATACCGTCGTGTTCTCAGAGAAGGAACTAGTTGGATTGCTGAGATTGAGGCCAAGGAAAGAGAAAATTCTGGTATCCATACGCTCAAGATTGATTACAATAAAAAGGACGGCTACTATTTCCATGTGACCAATTCGCAGCTAGGTAATGTTCCAGCCCACTTTTTCCGTAAGGCTACGCTGAAAAACTCTGAGCGTTTTGGAACAGAGGAGTTGGCGCGTATCGAGGGTGAAATGCTAGAGGCGCGTGAGAAATCGGCTAATCTTGAATATGAAATTTTTATGCGTATCCGTGAGGAGGTTGGTAAGTATATCCAACGTCTTCAAGCCTTAGCACAAGGCATTGCGACAGTTGATGTCTTGCAAGGACTAGCAGTTGTAGCTGAAAATCAGCATTTGATTTGCCCAGAGTTTGGGAAAGACTCTAGCATAGATATCCAAAAAGGTCGTCACGCTGTTGTTGAAAAGGTCATGGGAGCCCAAACCTATATCCCAAACAGTATCCAAATGGATGAAGACACCAGCATTCAGCTGATCACCGGGCCTAACATGAGCGGGAAGTCAACCTATATGCGCCAGTTGGCAATAACAGCAGTCATGGCACAGATGGGGTCTTATGTTCCGGCAGAAAGTGCCCGCTTGCCAATCTTTGATGCAATTTTTACCCGTATCGGTGCAGCGGATGATTTGGTTTCAGGCCAATCTACCTTTATGGTAGAGATGATGGAAGCCAATAATGCCATTTCTCATGCGACAAAGGATTCCTTGATTCTCTTTGATGAGCTAGGCCGTGGAACCGCAACTTATGATGGCATGGCTTTAGCCCAGTCTATCATCGAGTACATCCATGAACATATTGGAGCCAAGACTCTCTTTGCGACACACTACCATGAATTAACCAGTCTGGAAGCTAGTTTGAAACAGCTGGTAAATGTCCACGTAGCTACGCTTGAGCAAAATGGCCAAGTTACTTTCCTTCATAAGATTGAACCAGGACCAGCTGATAAATCATACGGTATTCACGTTGCCAAGATTGCAGGTTTGCCAGCAGACTTACTAGCAAGGGCAGATGCGATTTTAACTCAACTAGAAAGCCAAGGTCAGGAAAGTCCAATTTCTACCAAACAAAATACTGTCAACGAACAAATGTCACTTTTTGATGAAAAAGAAGAAAATCCAATCCTGACAGAATTGGAAAATATAGATGTTTACAATATAACGCCTATGCAAGCCCTGAATCTCTTGTTAGAGCTGAAGCAAAAATTATAAGTCAAAACCCACTCAGTCCTGTGAGTGGGTTTCTTGTATATTAGTGTTTTTGAGACAATAGTTGATTGATGTGTGCAACCTTTTTGGATTCTCTCTTGTATAGAACAACCCAGATGATGAGGTAGACGATTGCAAACTCTGGGATGAGCTGAATGATGAAAGTCCAGTGAAGCGGGAACCAGCCTGCTAGGATTGCCAGAGGGACAAAGCCTAGCAACATAAGGAAGAAGTGAGTGACAGTAGCTCGAAGGAGACTCCAGTCTTGAGCAAAGAGACGACCGCCAAAACTAAAGAGGACTCCAATCGCTGCCCAGATAAGCAGACAGTAAAGCAGGACGAGTGATCCATGCACCTGATGTTGGGTCATGAATTGACCGATCAAAGAGTTGGGGCTGAGAGGTGCGTAGTTACTTGGTGAGTGGATAAACGAAAAGATAATAGATAGGATGAGGCCGATGAGGATACCAGTTGTGGCATCGTGAAATACTTGTTTTTTCATAGTTCTAATTTCTCCTTAATAGCTTTGAGGTAACGGCGAGATGAGTAGGTAAAACTGTCGTTTTTGAGATAGATTTCAATCAAGCCGTTAGAGGTTAGTTTAAGATGACTGATAGCGTCAATGTTGACAATTTCAGATTGGGAAATTTGGATAAAGGAAGCAGGTAAGATTTCAACTGCTTGGTAGAGACGAATATCGAGTGCATAGGTTCGATTACCCGTTTCAGCCAGCACTTTACGGTTTTCAATGTAAATCCGTTGAATCTTTTGAATTTCGATAAGAAAAACCTGATCTTGAAATTTCCCCTTAAGAGTTTCTTTTTGATCTAGCGATTGAACAAAGTTCTGAACTTTTTGAACTCTTGGAGACAAGGTTGGTGCCTCTATGATGATTTGTTCTTCGGCGTATTGTTGATCAATGTCAAGTCTGACTTTCATAATTTCTCCTTTATCAAGTTGTAATAGAGATCTCTTACTTACAAATCTATTAAACACCATTTTCTAGACAATTACAAGGTGATTTGACTATATGGTCGGATAAAGAGTCTATGTGGTTTGTAATAAATCAAAGATAGTGGAAGTAGAAAAATAAGAAGAAATGTATTGACAAAGATAGAAAAAACGTGGTACAATAATAGACGGTACTTTTTACTTTTGGTCTCTCAAAAGTGTACAGGGACGTGCTGACAAATGTTGCAAAAGTACACACAGATGATAGCTGTCACCAAGTGTATCATCACCAAAAATAAAAAAACACAGGAGAATGTAGATGCCTACAATTAACCAATTGGTTCGCAAACCGCGTAAATCAAAAGTAGAAAAATCTAAATCACCAGCTTTGAACGTTGGTTACAACAGTCATAAAAAAGTTCAAACAAACGTTTCTTCACCACAAAAACGTGGTGTTGCAACTCGTGTTGGAACAATGACACCTAAGAAACCTAACTCAGCCCTTCGTAAATTCGCTCGTGTACGTTTGAGCAACTTGATCGAAGTAACTGCTTATATCCCAGGTATCGGACACAACTTGCAAGAACACAGCGTGGTTCTTCTTCGTGGTGGACGTGTAAAAGACCTTCCAGGGGTACGTTACCATATCGTCCGTGGAGCACTTGATACTGCAGGTGTAAACGATCGTAAACAAGGCCGTTCTAAATACGGTACTAAACGTCCAAAAGCATAAGGAAAGGGGATAAAGAGAAATGAGTCGTAAAAACAGAGCTCCAAAACGTGACGTATTGCCAGATCCGCTTTACAATTCACAATTAGTTACTCGTCTTATCAACCGCGTTATGCTTGATGGTAAACGTGGTACAGCTGCTTCAATCGTTTACGGTGCTTTTGAGCAAATCAAAGAAGCTACTGGAAACGATGCACTTGAAGTATTCGAAACAGCTATGGAAAACATCATGCCTGTACTTGAAGTACGTGCTCGCCGTGTCGGTGGTTCTAACTACCAAGTCCCAGTTGAAGTTCGTCCAGAACGTCGTACAACACTTGGACTTCGTTGGTTGGTAACAATCGCTCGTCTTCGTGGTGAACACACAATGCAAGACCGTCTTGCAAAAGAAATCTTGGATGCTGCTAACAACACTGGTGCAGCAGTTAAGAAACGTGAAGACACTCACCGTATGGCTGAAGCTAACCGTGCCTTCGCACACTTCCGTTGGTAATAAAATGATACCAAGAGCGGCAAAGGCCCAAGGCAAAAATAGGAAACTGATGCAGTGTTCCGTGAACACAAAGCAGTTTATCTTTTTTGCACCGGGCCTCGCTCGGGTTCAAATCAGTTAACTTGAGCTTTTAGCCCGGGTTCAATTGATCTCAAATCGGCTAATTAACTTTAGCCCGAGTACAATTCAACTTCCCATCTCACAAGTTGAAACCAACTAA
>CAUUTJ010000037.1:0-15872 GCA_963548045.1 uncultured Streptococcus sp. | reverse complement strand
TAAAAATGTACAAATCAATTCCTTAAATCAGATGATGTTATGAACTAGAAAATATGCAAAATAAAAATGAAGTACACTTTTTAAAGAATGTACTTTATGCTTCTAATTCAGTTGTATCAATGGTTTAGTTCATGTTAAGTCAATTGTACATAAAATTTTAGTTTTGCTAGTGTATAGTTTGTAACCAAAATTTTTAGTTTTTCTTTTAATTAATTTATTATGATTAAAATTTTTTATACTTTTTGCTAACTGCTCCTCCGTCAATCTTCAATTCTAATAAATGTAATTCAGGTAAAATTTGATTCTTATTATCTATCATAAAAACCAAATCAAATTTGATTTGGTTTTGGAGTTTTATATTTCATTTTATAAAAATGAATAGTTTACCAATACAATCAGTTACGACTATACTCTTCTTTTCTATTCATTACCATATAGCATGATACTAAGATGACGAAGATTTTGATTAAGTAAGTTTCGTATTGATTAGTATCTATGGTTAGTTGAGACAAGACATTAATAATTGAATGAGTCATTACACAAATCCAGAGATTGTTTGTTTTAATATATAGTGCTGATAGTATGAAAGAATTTGTCAGTAATCCAATTAAAAACGGCGTCAATTGTAATATTGCCAGAGAACCATCTATGTAAAAGTACAACAGATGCCAAATAGCCCAACTAAAAAAGGTTAAGATTGTTGAGAGGAAATACGGCAAATGTTCTTGTAAAATTGGTTGAAATACATATCGCCATCCAATCTCTTCTATTCCTCCAAATAAAATAAATTTGAAGAACATCAAAAAAGGGAGATACCAGTTAAATTCTAACATTTTCCCACCAAACAATATGAAAGAAAAATCAAATATAATTAGGAAGAAAGATAATAAATAGTGTTTATAACTAGTATGAATGTTAAAAAAATCTTTTAAAATCTTCTTAAAATGAATATGAAAATATCGATTAGCAACAATTATTCCCCAAAGAGCTGAAGAAATTCCACCTAGAATGATTCCTGAAATAGTTAATACATTAGACTGAACAGAATAACGATTCAATAGAAAGAAAACTAGACAAACTGATACTAATTGGATAAATGTTCCTAGCAAATATACCAAAATTGCCTTATTTTTTTTCATAGAGAAACCTTTCAAAATATATTATAACTTTTCGTATTAAAAATTATGTAAATTAATACTGCTATAAAAGCAAATCTTTTACTTTTCCAATTTCACTTTTTGGAATCACGAGATGAATCATATCCCCTAGATACATCCTTGTAGAACCATTAACTGTCTTACTTTTACCATTATGTACTTGTGTTGTGATAAGCACGTTGTGTGGTAAATTGAGTTCGTGTACCTGCTTACCAGCAATTTTATCTGAAACGGGGATTTCAATTAGAGTAACTTCACCATCATCAGTTGCTGACTCAGGTAACATTTTCTCCAGCATTGCTTCATAGACAGGTGCTCCTTTGAGCAGATCCATGACGATGTAAGCTACTAGGGTTACCATTCCTAAAGGCATGAGATTTCGGATGTCACCAACCATTTCCGTCACAAGAATCATAGCTGTCAAAGGTGCTTTTGAGATAGCCCCAAAATAACCGCTCATTCCAAGAATTACAAAGATAGGAAATTGCTGCTGGCTAACAAGTCCAAGATTGACACAAATAACGCCTACTAGAGCCCCAAGTAAAGAACCTAATGCTAAAATCGGTAAGAAAATACCTCCTGGCAGTCCACTTCCGTAACTGATCATACTCCAGATAAAGCGAATGATAAAGTAAAGTAAGAGAATTTGGAAACTAAAATTTTGTTCTGTTAAGGATAATACAACTTGATTTCCACCACCAAGTATCTGAGGTAGAAAAATTCCTACTGGAATAATAAGAATAAAAGCAAAAATCGGATGATAAGCTTTATCAACGTGAAACCTTTGGCCAATCCATTCATAAACTTTTCCGACATTCAGAACCGCTTTCTCATAAAGAAAACCTGAGAGTCCGAGAAAAATTCCCATTACCAGATAAATCCAATATTGGCTAAGATTCATGAGAGGGATGTCATCCGGCATATCCAGAACAGGTGTTAAGCCGAAGATGAGAAGAGAAACAAAGTTTGCTACCAGACTGGCAGCTAGAGTTGAAACCCAGAAAAATCTTGAAAAGTGATGGTAGACTTCTTCTACTACAAAAAGCAGGCCTGCTATTGGAGCGTTAAAGGCTGCGGCAAGTCCAGCAGCAGCTCCACTAGCTATTAAAGAGCGCTCTTCTACTGGACTAGATTTCAACCATTTAGCAATTCCTTTACCTCCAACGGCACCTAGTTGTATACTTGGACCTTCACGACCGAGCATGAGCCCGCTAGCGATTGCTAAAATACCAAGGATGTATTTTTTCCAAAGCACACTCCACCAGTTGAGTGACATGAGACCTTTTAACTCCGCCTCAACTTGAGGAATACCAGAACCTTTGATATCCTTTTCTGAGCGTGTTAATTTAGCACTAAGCCAGCAAATAACAAGATAAAGCAAGGAGATTATCAACAGGTTACGTACAAGATTATCTTGATCACGATAAAGCCCTTGGATGACATGAAAACCTTTTTCAATCAAAAACCGAAATGACCCAACAATAAGTCCTACGACTAATCCAACAATGATACCCCGGCCGACTTGTGATAGGATTGTACTTGATGCAAAGGCAAATTCTTTCTTGGAACTAAGTGTTTCCGACTGTTCCTCCATAATTTTCTCCTTTAATTATCTTTTTCAGCTTCTGAAACGATCGTTTTAATCGGTTCAAAACTTGTGCGATGAATCGGTGAAACACCGTGCTTTTCTAAACCTTCTAAATGTTTAGCCGTTCCATAACCAGCATTTTGAGAAAAATCATAACCTGGAAATTCCTGATCATAGTTTGCCATGATTTTATCTCTGGTAACCTTAGCAATGATGGATGCAGCTGCAATGGATAGGGAATTCGCATCTCCTTTGATGATGGATGTCTGAAAAATCGGCAAATCTAACTTCATAGCATCAATCAAAAGATGTTCTGGTTGAGGTTCAAGCTGAGAGATAGCTTCTTTCATTGCTAGTTTCGTTGCTTCATAGATATTGACTTGGTCAATGACATGATTATCCATAATCCCAATACCGATTGCTAGAGCATTCTCTTTGACAGCCTGAAAAATCTCCTCGTGTTTTTTCTTAGGAATCTTCTTACTGTCATTCAAACCTTTAATCTTACAATTTTGGGGAAGAATGACTGCTGCAGCAACAACAGGACCAGCTAAAGGTCCACGTCCAACTTCATCTACGCCTGCAATTAAGCTAATACCTTGAGCGTAAAGCTCTTTTTCATAAGATAACATGCCTTCTAAGCGCAGATTTTCATCAATTTCAGCTTGAATAGCTTTCTTGCACTTTTCAATTTCTTTTTGAACACCTGAACGAGAATCTTTTTCAAACTCCTTAAACAGAGGACTATCAAGTTCAGTTATCTTTCCTAGTTCTTCTTTTATTTCTTTAATTGTTGCCATTGAGGTCTTCCAATGTATCTAATGTATAGTTGCCTAGTTTTCCATCACGAACTTCTTTTACAAAAAGGTTGTAAAAACGATCGTAATCATCACGGAAACCAAGAATACGAGTCATATCCATGATGATTTCTGGAGCTTCGTCGTCCAGATTCATTTGTTTAAAACGTTCTTGAAGCTTTTCAGGATAATGTGTTTTAAAGTAATTAAGACCAAAAATTGTCACTTCATCCATTGGAAGCAACTGATCCTTGATGGCTCCTGTAAGGGCAAGTTTAAGAGCGACAGTTTCATCTTCGAATTTTGGCCAGAGAATCCCTGGAGTGTCCAAGATTTCCAAATCTTTATTTGTTTTGAGCCATTGTTGGCCTTTTGTCACACCTGGTTTGTTACCAACTACAGCAATCTTCTTACCCGCCAAACGGTTCATCAGCGTTGATTTACCAGCGTTTGGAATACCGATTATCATGGTACGCAAGGTTTCAATTTGAATCCCACGTTCTTTTTGACGAGCGATTTTATCTGCCATGAGTTTCTTAGCAGCATCCGTTACGACTTTAACTGTAATTTGCTCTTTAGAATTAATGGCCAGTGTTTGAATTCCTTGGGATTCAAAGTATTGACGCCATTCTTTTGTCAATGCTGGGTCTGCAAGGTCTGCCTTGTTTAAAATCAATAGTCTAGGTTTGTCTCCGATGATTTTAGTTAGCATCGGATTTTGACTAGACAAGGGTAAACGTGCATCAACTAAAACCGTCACAAAATCAACAAATTTTAAATTTTCCTGAACCTGACGACGCGCCTTAGACATGTGTCCAGGAAACCATTGAATAGTTGCCATTTTATTTCCTTTTCTTCATACAAACTTATTCTAATTAACATAGATGATTATTGACTATTTTACCATATTTCAGCTATTTTTGCAGATGAATTGTGCCAGTAAAAAGAGAAATCCCCCTTTATCCAAGAGGAAAAGAGGGATAAAATTCTTATTGATGAACAGCTTGTGCTGCAGTGATAAGAGTTAATTTGTAAACATCGTCAGAGTTACATCCGCGAGAAAGGTCATTTACTGGTTTGTTAAGACCTTGCAAAACAGGTCCAACTGCAGCAAATCCACCGAGACGTTCAGCCATCTTGTAACCGATATTACCTGCTTCAATACCTGGGAAGATAAAGACATTAGCTTGTCCAGCTACATTACTTCCAGGTGCTTTAAGAGCTGCAGTTTCTGGAACAAAAGCAGCGTCAAATTGCAATTCGCCATCAATTTCAAGGTCTGGACGAAGCTCATGAGCAATTTTTGTTGCTTCAACAACTTTATCAACACTTTCACCAAAACCTGAACCTTTAGTTGAGTAGCTAAGCATAGCAATTTTAGGTTCGATACCGAACATCTTAGCTGTGATTGCTGAGTTAATCGCGATTTCAGCTAGGGCGTCAGCATCTGGGTTGATGTTGATAGCACAGTCACCAAACAAGTAACGTTCAGTGCCACGAACCATAAGGAAGGCACCTGATGTACGGCTAACATTTGGACGAGTCTTGATGATTTGAAGAGCTGGACGAACTGTTGAAGCTGTAGAGTGAATAGCACCTGAAACCATACCATCAACCAAGCCCATATAAACCAACATAACACCAAAGTAGTTAACATCGTTGCTGAGCACTTCTCTCGCTTCTTCTTCAGTCATTTTTCCTTTACGACGTTCAACAAGTGAAGCAACCATATCTTCAAATTGTGGGTAATGTTCTGGATCGATGACTTCGTAACCTTCTGTAATTCCTTCGATTTCGAGATAGATTTTAATCTTGTCAGGGTTTCCTAGAAGAACTGGGATAACTTCTGTTTCTTTTACCAAACGCTTCGTCGCTTGAAGGATACGTGGTTCTTCACCTTCAGGTAAAACGATGCGTGCATTTTTACCAACTAAGTTGGCTTTCAAACTTTCAAAAACTTCCATGAGTTTTGACTCCTTTTAAGATAATTTATTATTTGATAACTGTGTAATAAGTGCGTTAAAATCATCCGGTAGTGGGCTTTCTAGCTCTAACTGTTCTTTTAAGAACGGATGATAGAACGATAAGTAATGGCAATGAAGCGCTTGACGCTCTATGCCGTGGTCTAAACTTCCACCATAAAGGTCATCTCCGAGTAATGGAAATCCAATATGCGAGAAATGAACCCGAATCTGGTGAGTTCTCCCAGTATGGAGACGAATATCAACTAAGTGAATATTTCCATAAGATGCTACTATCCGATAGGAAGTATGGGCATACTTCCCACCTTTTGCGACCCGTCTAGTGATGATGGAATCTTCATCTCTGGCTATTGGTGCAATGATTTCTCCCTGAGGATCCAGATGACCCTCTCCTTTAACCAGGGCGTAATAACGCTTTTCAATTGCCTTTCTCTGCAATTGTTTGTCTAACCTAGCATGCGCGTAGCCATGTTTTGCAAAAAGCATCAAGCCAGAGGTATCTCTATCAAGTCTAGTAACGATGTGGACTTGTTGGTTTTCATAGTTCTGTTTGACATAGTAACCCTTGATAAAGTTGGCAATGGTATTGGAATGATTGACACTAGGAATGGATGCAACACCAAAGGGTTTATTAATAACCAAGAAATGCTCATCTTCAAATAGAATATCTAGCGGATAATCAATTGCTTCCAGTGTCTCGAAACCTTCCTCAGGTGGAATATCAATGACAACCTCATCCCCAATATCTAAGAGGTAGGTAGCGTTCTGCGGATGCCCATTCACCCGAATATCACCACCTCGAAACTTAATCTTGGCAAGTAAACCTTTGGAAACTTCATGTTTCTTTAGAAAGGTTTTTACCTTAACATGTTCGTCGGCAATAAATTGAAACCTCATTCGTCCACCTCACCAATAAAGGCATCCTTAACTCGATTCCAAAAACTGGTGTGGCTTGGAGTGGCAACGAAATGAATCTTGTGGTGGTCGATTTGGTACTCTATTTTTTCAATATTTCGGAAAGAATAGATACTATTATCGATAGAGATAGTATGATAATCATTTCGAGTTGGTATTAGTTCGATTTTATCTTTCTTAGGAACAATGATTGAAGAACCAAGTGTTCGATAAATTCGATTATTCAGACTAGCAATTTCCGCCAATTGTAATGCTTCTATGGTCGGATGTAGGACAGCACCACCAAGTGATTTATTGTAGGCTGTACTTCCAGTTGGTGTTGAAACCGTCAAGCCGTCTCCTCGAAAACGTTCAAAAGGAACATGATTAATAATAACATCCGCAACCATAGTGCGATCCGCTCGCCGAATACTAGCCTCATTTAGTGCTCGGAAAGACTTGACTTCTCCATTTTCAAGAAATATTTTAACACTTAAGAGCGGATAAGAAACTCGAGCTCCATTATCCAACTGTAAATTTGTGACTAATTGATCCAACTCAAAATCACGATAATCCGTATAAAAACCTAAGTGACCAGTATGTACTCCAATGAAACGCACCTTATCGAGTTGGTTTTCATATTTATGAAATGCAGACAGTAACATGCCATCTCCACCAATAGAGATAACGATGTCTGGATTCTTATCGTTCAGGATAAAATTATTCTTTTTTAAGCGATCTTTTAATTCAAAAAGAACCTTTTGACTCTGAGGTTTACGGTTGGCAATTAGGTCAATTCGTTTACCTGTATTCTTCATCGGTATCGTCACTGTTTCCTACCCCGTCATTTAACTTTCTGTGCAAAGGATCAAAGAGCGCTTGTGCTTCCTGGATATCAGCACGTATTTTACTCATTTCTTCGTCTAGCTGATGAGAAATTCTGGCAGTAATCTCAAGCCTTTCCTTGATTTCTTCCGGGAAATCTCCTTGGTATTTATAGTTGAGTGAATGTTCAATCGTCGCCCAAAAGTTCATAGCTAAGGTACGAATTTGAATCTCAACTAAAATGGTTTTTGCACCATTTATAGTATCGACTGTATATTCAATAACTACATGGTAAGAACGATAACCTGACGCCTTACGATGAGTGATATAATCTCGTTCTTGAACAACTCTCATATCCTGTCTTTTACGAAGGATAGATACAACCTCATTAACATCGTCTACAAATTGAACCATCACACGCAATCCTGCAATATCTTGCAAATCTTGTTCAAGCGTGTCATAGGTTATTCCACGACGTGCCATTTTTTCTTTGATGCTTTCAATCGGCTTTACGCGACCTGTGACAAACTCAATAGGAGAATGTTTATTTTGTTTTCGATATTGTTTTCGGATACCTCGGAGTTTAATTTTTAATTCTCCGACAGCTTGAATGTAAGGATCTAAAAATTCTTCCCATTCTGTAATCATATAACTCTTACGTCCAATTCTCTATGCAGTTTAATTTATCTAGTTTTTGATTTTCTCATGAAAATCATATACAATAAATACAATGCTTATTATACCATAAATCGCTTTCAAATATAAAGAAAAGGTTGAAAAAATGAAACATTTAGAAATTGAAATGAAAACACTTCTCAGTAAAGAAGAATATCAGAGATTGCAAGGTCAGTTTTCAGAAATTACACCGATTATACAAAAAAATTACTACTTAGATACACCTGATTTTTATCTTCGTCAACATAAGATTGCCATGCGCATTCGTACATTTGAAAATAGTGCCGAATTAACTATAAAAATCCCACAAACAGTTGGAAATATGGAATACAATCAAGCTCTCACTCTAGAAGAGGCAAAGAAATGTTTAGAAGAATGTAATCTTCCTCAGGGTATGATTTTAGAAGAACTTTCAAATCGAGGTGTTTCACCAAGTGGATGGGTTGTTTTAGGTTGTTTAACCACTGTTCGTTATGAGAAAGAGACCTCTATCGGACTGATGGCACTAGATCAAAGTACCTACTTCGATGTTGTTGATTATGAATTAGAGCTGGAAGTCGAAAATGGAGACCAGGGAAGTCTTGATTTTCAGGAGTTTTTACAGGCAAATGATATCGAATACAAGAAAGCACCTTCAAAATTAGTACGATTTATAGAAAATATGAAAAAATCCTGAAATAATCAACTTTTTTTGATAAAATAAAAGAGATAAAAAATATTAGAATCTGTAACAGAAAACACTTGTTTTAAAATTGTTTGATTTTGCTGATTCACGTAGTTTATAGAGGACGGTTTATCAATGTCAGATACAAAGAATATGAAGCTTTTTTCACTTTCATCAAACCATGAAATTGCTCAAAAAATCGCAGATGCTGCAGGTGTTCCACTTGGAAAATTATCATCACGTCAATTCTCAGATGGTGAAATCCAAGTTAACATCGAAGAAAGTGTTCGTGGCTATGATGTTTATATCATCCAGTCTACTTCTTATCCTGTTAGCAATCATTTGATGGAACTTTTAATCACTGTTGATGCCTGTGTTCGTGCTAGTGCAAATACAATCAATGTTGTCATGCCTTATTTTGGTTATGCTCGTCAAGACCGTATCGCTTCTTCTCGCGAACCCCTTACAGCTAAACTTGTTGCAAATATGTTGGTTAAAGCTGGAGTTAGTCGTGTATTGACACTTGATCTTCACGCTGTTCAGGTTCAAGGTTTCTTTGATATTCCTGTTGACAACCTCTATACAATTCCACTTTTTGCAAAACATTATTGTGATAAAGGTTTGACAGGTTCAGATGTGGTTGTTGTTAGCCCTAAAAATTCAGGTGTAAAACGTGCTCGTAGCCTTGCTGAGTACCTTGATGCACCGATTGCTATCATCGACTATGCTCAAGATGATTCTGAACGTAGCCAGGGATATATTATCGGTGAGGTTGAAGGCAAGAAAGCAATCTTAATTGATGACATTCTAAATACAGGTCGTACTTTCTCTGAAGCTGCTAAAATCCTAGAACGCGATGGAGCGACTGAAATCTATGCAGTTTCAAGTCACGGACTTTTCGTTGACGGCGCTGCTGAATTGCTTGATGCAGCTAATATTAAGGAAATTTTGGTTACAGATTCTGTCGTAACAGAAAGTAAAAAACCTAAAAACGTACAATACATTACTGCAAGCGAATTAATTGGTGATGCCATGGTTCGTATTCATGAAAGAAAACCAGTTAGTCCACTATTTAAATTTAAATAGAAATTAGGTGAGTTTTTGATTTATTTGGATAATGCTGCTACGACACCGATGTCACCTGCAGCTATTTCAGCAATGACTCAAGTCATGCAAGAAACATATGGGAACCCTTCTAGTATTCATGGTCACGGGCGTCAGGCGGGTAAATTGTTACGTGAAGCACGTCAAGAGTTAGCTCGTTTATTAGGAACAAAGCCCCAACACATTTTCTTTACTTCTGGTGGTACTGAAAGTAATAATACTGCTATAATCGGTTATTGCCTCCGCCATCAAGATCGTGGCAAACATATCATTACTACTGCTATTGAACATCATGCAGTTCTTGAACCGATTGAATATCTAGTTGAAAAATTTGGGTTTGAAGTGACAATTCTAGAACCTGAAAATCAAGAAATCACAGCAGACCAAGTCAAAAATGCTCTTCGTGAAGATACTATCTTAGTTTCTACAATGTTTGCCAATAATGAAACAGGAACTTTATTGCCTATTGCAGAAATCGGGAAAGTATTACATGACCATCCGGCTGTATATCATGTAGATGCGGTTCAGGCAGTTGGTAAAATTGAAATCCTACCTGAAGAATTGGGAATTGACTTTCTCAGCGCTTCTGCTCACAAATTTTATGGTCCCAAAGGCGTTGGTTTTCTTTATGCTGCTACCACTGATTTTGATTCCTACCTACACGGTGGCGATCAAGAACAGAAAAAAAGAGCAGGAACAGAAAACCTTCCTGCAATTATAGGGATGGTCGCAGCTCTAAAGGATGATCTTGAACATATAGAGGCTAACTTCAAAAAAGTTCAAAAACTACAAGAAACATTTCTAGCTGAAATGGATGGATTAAACTACTATCTAAACCAAGGTAAAGAGCAGCTTCCCTATGTCCTTAACATTGGATTTACAGGACAACGAAACGACCTACTGCTACTTCGTTTAGACCTTGAAGGGATTTCTATCTCGACTGGTTCTGCTTGTACTGCTGGTGTTGTTCAGGTCAGTCATGTTCTTCAGGCACTCTACGGAGAAGATTCACCTCGTTTGCACGAATCCGTTCGTGTCAGCATTTCACCTCAAAATACAGAACAAGAGATGATAACTCTCGCTAATACTCTTAAAAATATCATCGGAGGATAACTCAATGGCATTCGAACAAACAATTAAACTAAAAAATTGCCGTTACGATTACACACTTAGCCCAACTGTAAAGAAATTTACACTTAAAGATAATACTTTTTTTGAAACTAAAGTTGGTAACTATGAACTGACACGTCTACTTGAAAAGGTCCCAAATAGTGGAGAAGGTTTCCAGCTGAAAATTATCATTAATAAAGACTTAACAGGCGTGAAAATCAATATCACTGATAAATCTGGTCTGCGTTTAGTTGATATTTTCAAATCAGAAGAAACACATATCCACCAAGAGAAATTCTACTTCTTGATGGATAGTCTTGTTGAGCGTGGCGTATTTACAAAAAGCGAAAGATAGAAGATTATTATGTTTCGATTAACTTACAAGGACTCCTATCAAGTAGAACGTGTGCAAGAATATGAAGACTATGAAGCTCTTATGCTCTCTCTATCGGGTTGTGTAACCCTCCCTGATACTACTCATATTACTTCATTAACACACAATGGAGTTGAAATCTATCAAGGTCTTCTTGGGAACCTCTATCGTTTTTTAACAACCTATCACGAAAATACCTAAACTAAGATTTTTCTTAGTTTTTTTTCGTTATTGTTGCAATTTTCACAAGCTTTCTATAAAATAGTAGTTAGAAAGGTTGTGATTTTGTGAAAGAAAAACAGTCTGCTATTCCAAAGGCAACAGCAAAGAGACTTTCTCTCTACTATCGTATTTTTAAAAGATTTAATGCTGAAAAAATTGAAAGAGCTAATTCCAAACAAATCGCAGAGGCAATTGGTATAGATTCTGCGACCGTTCGTCGTGATTTCTCCTACTTTGGCGAACTTGGACGACGTGGCTTTGGTTATGATGTCAAGAAGCTCATGAACTTTTTTGCCGATCTTTTAAATGATAACTCTATTACCAACGTTATGCTAGTTGGTATCGGAAATATGGGACATGCCCTCCTCCACTACCGCTTTCACGAGCGTAATAAGATGAAAATCGTTATGGCTTTTGACCTAGATGATCATCCTGAGGTTGGTACCCAGACTCCTGACGGTGTTCCAATCTACGGAATATCGCAAATAAAAGAAAAAATCAAGGATGCCAATATAAAGACAGCGATTCTAACTGTTCCTAGTGTTAAATCTCAGGAAGTTGCTGAGTTATTAGTTGATGCTGGCATCAAAGGTATTCTCAGTTTTTCTCCTGTTCACCTACATCTTCCTAAAGACGTAGTTGTTCAGTATGTCGATTTAACAAGTGAACTTCAAACTCTCCTCTATTTCATGCGTAAAGAGGATTAGAAAGTGTAAGTATTTATGAATAAACCAGTTATTGGGATTACAGGAAATGAAAAAGCTCATCCAGATGATGATATCATGCTTAGCTATGCCGCAAAAGGATTTGTAGAAGGTGTTAAAGAAGCTGGTGGAATTGCCCTTATCCTACCGATTGGTGATGAAGAAATGGCTAGCTATTACATCAGTTTGATTGATAAACTTATCCTTACAGGTGGGCAAAATGTGGACCCAAAATACTATGGTGAACCAAAGGCTATCGATAGTTATGACTACCACCTTCAAAGAGATATTTTTGAACTAGCACTTATCAAAGAAGCAATTAAACAGAATAAACCAATTTTTTCAGTTTGTAGAGGTACTCAGCTCTTTAACGTTGCCATGGGTGGGTCTCTTTATCAAGATATCGAAGACCATTGGCAAGATACTTCTGCTGAATATACTACTCAGCGGCTTGTTACCGAACCTGATACTATCCTTCGAGAAATCTATGGAGAAATCTCTCATATCAACTCTTTCCACCATCAGAGCATTAAAGATTTGGCACCTAATCTTAAGGTTATAGCATATGATCCTAAGGATGGTGTTATCGAAGCTGTGACAACTACGGATGGTTTCCCTTATCTCGGTGTTCAATGGCATCCTGAATTTCTCTTTGAAAATCGTCCAAAAGATAAAACACTTTTTGACTATGTCGTCAATGAATTGTAAAACCTGTATATGATGCAGGTTTTTTTATATCATATCCGTCTTCTCACGGTAACTAAAATAATCCGAATGTGAGACAATTAGATGGTCCAATAAGACCAATCCCATTATCTCGCAGGCTTCTTTAACAAGCTTGGTAACATGGTCGTCATTGGGGCTAGGAACTACTGCACCTGATGGATGATTGTGAACCAGAATCACAGATATTGCCATGTGCTTTAGGGCATAGTGGAGAATTTCTCTCGGTTCAGCAATGCTTCTTGTCGCAGACCCTATAAAAATAGTCTTCTGGTGAATGATTTGATTTTGTGTATTCAGATAGAGCGCCACTAGGTGTTCTTGTTTTTTATCTCCAAGCTCAGCTTGCATCTTTTTAGCTAATTTACGACTGCTAAGAATGCTCTCCATTTCCACTGTTTCCCTTTTATGGATACGGTAGCCTAATTCGATAACAGCTTGTAATTCGATTGCCTTCACTCTCCCGATTCCTGACAATCCCTGTAGTTCTTGCAAGGTCATTGTTTTTAAGTCAGTGAGACAACTTAGCTGATTTAATACCTTCTGTGCTATTTCAAAGACATTGGCCTGTTTTGTTCCTGTTCTTAGCAAAATAGCTAGTAATTCTTGATTGCTGAGAGCTTCTACTCCCTCTCTGACTAGTCTCTCTCTTGGTAAAAGTGAATCTTCTTGAAATGAAATACTATACATAAAAATCCTCCTCACTTTATTATTCGTGAGAAGGATCTTTAATTCGATAAAAACTAGTTGTTTTTAGATTTTTTCAAGCGCTAGTCGCAAGTCCTCAATTAAATCATCAACATTTTCAAGACCGATTGAGAGACGGATTTGATTTTTAGTTACTCCTGCTGCTTCTAGATCAGAGTCGGACAATTGAGCATGAGTTGTAGTTGCTGGATGAACGACCAATGATTTTGCGTCTGCTACATTGGCCAAGTTCGAAAAGATTTCCAAGTTGTCAATCACCTTACGAGCTTCTGCTTCTCCACCTTTAACATGGAAAGTAAAGATTGAACCAACACCTTTTGGTAAGTATTTTTCAGCCAAGGCATGGTAAGGACTATCTGGAAGTTTTGGATAGTTGACCTTTTCAACTTTTGGATGGTTCACAAGAAAATCAACGATTTTTTCAGCATTTTGAACATGACGTTCAACACGAAGAGAAAGTGTTTCAAGACCTTGTAAGAGCAAGAATGAGTTAAATGGTGATAGGGCAGCTCCCATATCGCGAAGCAATTGCACGCGAGCAGCCACGATAAAGGCTGCAGCACCAACATCACGAGTATAACTGATATTGTGGTAGCTTGGATCTTCTTCGACTAATTGAGGGAATTTCCCTGAAGCAGCCCAGTCGAATTTACCGCTATCAACGATGACACCACCAATAGTTGTACCGTGACCACCGATAAACTTAGTTGCTGAGTGAACTGCAATGTCTACACCATGAGAAAAGACATTGATAAGATAAGGTGTTGCAAAAGTATTGTCAGCAACCAAAGGAATCTGGTGTTTATGAGCAATATCAGCAATCTTTTCGATATCAGGAATGTTGATAACAGGATTTCCCAAAGTTTCAATCAAGACAAGTTTAGTATTGTCTTTAATCGCTGCTTCTACTTCTTCTAGATTATCAATATCAACAAATGTTGTGGTGATTCCATAACGTGGAAGGGTTTCTTTCAAGAGGTTAAAGGTACCACCATAGATGGTTGACGCTGCAACGACGTGGTCTCCTGCGTGGGCCAGTCCTAAAATTGTGTAGGTAAGAGCTGCCATCCCAGAAGCTGTTGCAAGTGCACCAACTCCGCCTTCCAGTGCTGCGATACGCTCTTCAAAAGCTGATGTTGTTGGATTGGTAATACGAGTATAGATATTTCCAGCTTTTTGAAGGGCAAAAAGGTCTGCACCCTCCTGTGTATCTTCAAATACAAAAGATGTTGTTTGATAAATTGGTACAGCACGAGACTTGGTAGTAGCATCTACCACTTGTCCTGCATGCAATTGCAGAGTTTCAAATTTAAATTCACGAGTCATATTTAGACCTCCAAAGATTTCATTAGGTTAATTGTATCACCTAATTCGTTCAGTTACAAGTACAACTTTGTTATATCTTGGCATAAGAAATAGCTATGACTATTATTAGAATTGTAGAATTTTTTTCAGATAGTTTAAAATGTTTGTATTCACTTCTCCTATACTTTATAATGTTTACAAAGGAGAAAACTATGTCAGAAATTACTCATGAAATTGATGCAAACTTTGCTGGCCGTTTAAATATCTTGCGCGCTGGTGTACTGGGCGCAAATGATGGAATCATCTCTATCGCTGGAGTTGTTATTGGGGTTGCCAGTGCTACAACGAATATCTGGATTATCTTCCTCTCAGGATTGGCTGCTATTCTTGCTGGCGCCTTTTCTATGGCTGGTGGCGAGTATGTATCCGTATCTACTCAAAAAGACACGGAGGAGGCCGCTGTAGCCCGTGAACAACTACTTTTGGATAAAGATATGGATGCTGCTAAAAAATCACTCTACGCAGCCTATCTTCAAAATGGTGAGTGTGAAACATCAGCCCAACTATTAGTTAACAAAGCTTTTCTAAAAAATCCACTTAAAGCCTTGGTCGAGGAAAAATACGGTATCGAGTATGAAGAATTCACCAATCCTTGGCATGCTGCAGCATCTAGCTTTATTGCCTTTGTCCTCGGAAGTCTTCCGCCCATGCTTTCAATTACTATTTTCCCAAGCGAATACCGAATCCCTGCTACTGTTATTATTGTAGCAATTTCACTTCTAGTCACTGGATATACAAGTGCCAAACTTGGAAAAGCCCCAACCAAAACAGCTATGATTCGTAATCTTTGTATTGGTCTTTTGACCATGGGAGTTACTTATCTATTTGGTCAGTTGTTTAGTATTTAAGTTAAAAATTGATGCTGGGTAAAAACTAGCTTTAAAATAAAACCACACAGTGATTTCAAGCTTGAATAGCATCAAGCCGAAAGAAATACTGTGTGGTTTTTGAATAGTTAACCTTTTAGAGTCTAAACTATTG
>CAUUTJ010000036.1:0-15887 GCA_963548045.1 uncultured Streptococcus sp. | reverse complement strand
CCTTCGACAGATACCTTAGCATGAGCTTCTTTCTCGATTCCTTCAACTTTACCTAAGACATCAAAGCTATGGTACTTAGCAAGCTCTTCCTTAGCAACTGCTTGCCATGTCACCTTGTGAACTTTTGGAAATCCTTTGTCATACTCTACAGTCACTGTATCAGGTAGACTTGGCTCTTGGTTCAAACCTGTTACTACGCTGACTGGGCGAATAGCTTGAACAACTTTGCTTTCTGTATTTGCTTGAATGTTCAAGTCAATTTGATCCTCAGCTCCTTCAAATTGAGCTTTCAGAGTTACTTGACCAGGTTTGTGTAATTCAAGCATGCCTTTACGAACGGCTACGTCTCCTCCACCTGATGTTGAGAAGATTACCTTATCAGCCTTCAAGACTGCCTGAGTACCATCCTGATAGTGAGCCAAGATCTTAATACCAACTGTTTGGTCTTCTTTCAGAGCATTTGCATTTTCTACCTCTAGGCTCAAACGTTCAATCTGAGGAGCCTCTTGTAAGAATTGGATAGCATAAGTTTGAAGAGCTCCACCATCATTTGGTTGAACAAAAATGCTTGCACGCATGCCATTTGTTTCATTAGCTTGGATAACTGTTACTTGAGCATTTTCAGCTGTAGCTTTGACCTCTGGCAAAGCTACTCCATAAGCAAGCTTGTGGTATTTTACAGGCTGGTCAGTCGAAACATCTTCAACCGCTTGATCCGCCACAGTTACACTTGGAATTACCGGATTAGCCACTTCTCCTTCTGCAACTACAAAAGTCGCAGCGATTTCATCTTCACCAGAAATTCCTTTAGCTTGGATGCGAGATCCTGGGATTGCTAGTTTAGCTTGATCTTCAGTTGCCACTTCCCATCTATCAACATCATAGCTTCCCAAAGTACCATCCGATACTACATAGGAAACAGATTTGTCAACTTCACTTAGGTCGGTACTTGGTGCAATTCTCTTAACTACAGGTAATTCTGTTTCGAATGCCAAGATTTCAACACGCGCTTCGACGTCGCGTCCATCTGCCACACCTTTCACAGTCACAATACCTGGTTTGTTAACATCAACTGCTGACCATTCTACAGGATGTTTTGCACGGCTACCATCACTGTAGATAAAGCCTACTTTTGAAGGCATTTTCGCTGCTTGACCGATAACTGTACGTACTTTAGGTACCTCTGTACCAAGAATTGTTTTTTCTGCTTGGTCATTCTTACCTGTAAAGATGGTTGTTTGACCAGATTTCAAGAAATCAGAGTGAGCTGTCAAGGTGAATTTACCTGCTTGCTCAGTTGATTTGACAATGACAACACCCTTACCATTAAAGGCCTTTCGAATCCATGAACCATCTGCTTGTTCTTTGTAACGTTCACGGCTTGCTTGTTCCCCGTTATCCACACCGACAATCTGACCTTGTCCGTGCAACTGGAAGCGTACAAGGTTATTGGCAGTAGGAACTACATTACCTTTACTATCAACAATTTCGTAATAGATGTAAGTGAGGTCTTTCCCGTCAGCTGCGATAGCATTTTCTTCTTTGACCAAACGAACCCCTGCAGGTTCTCCAGCAGTCGTAATCTTATCCCGAGCAATGATATTTCCTTCCTCATCACGCGCTACTGATTCCAAGGTTCCAGGCTGATATTCGACCTTCCACTCAAGATAAAGTTCATTTGCATTGGCACCTTCTTGGTAAGTACGTCCATCACTTGTTTGTTTCTTGTTAAAAGTTTTCTTACCTAGGGACTCACCATTCAAGAATAGTTCCACACTTGCAGCATTTGAAAATGCACGAACAGGGATCTTACCATCAGCATCAGCTACATTTTCTTTTAGGGTAGAATCTTCCCAATTCCAGTGAGGAAGAAGGTGAACCATTGGTTTCTTCTGAGCAGAAACCCATTGGCTTTGGTACAAGTAGTAGTCATTCTTTGGAATTCCAGCTGTATCTACGATACCAAAGTAAGAACTCTTAACTGGAGTTTGATTTTGATTGTGCCATGGAGTAGGCTCACCGATATAGTCGGTACCTGTCCAGATAAACTGACCAGCATAACCAGCATTATCACGATCAAAAGTCCAAGACGCTGTAGCTGTTTTTCCCCAACCAACACGGTCATTACCATAGTCTGATTGCTCATAATGACGGTAAGCTTGGTTACTGTGAACTAACTCACTTTCTGGACGGAAATAGCTGCCACGTGTACGAGTTGCAGAAGAAGTTTCTGAACCGTAAATCAACCAATTTGGATGTTTAGCACGAAGCTTCTTGTAGTTGTCTTCTGAATAGTTAAATCCAACCGCATCAAGTTCGTTTGCAATCTTTTCATGATCACCACTACCATCACCAAAGCGGAACTTGTCTGCTCCCATAGTTACATAGCGTGTTTTATCAACTGCCTTGATCACTTGAACTAAACGTTTAACAGTTGCTAGAGAACGAGCTTTCCCGTCTGCTTCACCGATTTCATTACCGATAGACCACATGACAATAGCTGGGTTGTTTTTGCCTCTTTCGACCATGGTACGAAGGTCAAAATCAGACCACTTTTCGCCCTTCTTAGCATCTGGGTGAGTGGCGTCCTTGTCAAAGAAACGTCCGTAGTCATATTGTTTCTTACCACCATACCAAGTGTCAAAGGCTTCTTCTTGGACCAACAAACCTAGTTCTGCAGCAATCTGCAAAGTTTGCTCACTAGCTGGGTTGTGGGTTGTACGGATAGAGTTCACACCCATATCCTTCATCTGTTTCAGACGACGGTATTCTGCCTTATAGTTTTCTTCAGCTCCAAGAGCTCCATGGTCATGGTGAAGAGAAACCCCATGGAATTTAATGCGTTCACCATTCAAAGAGAAGCCTTCATTTGGTGTCCAGTTATAGTAACGGTAACCAAACAAGTCCTTCTTAGCATCGACCAATTGACCATCACGATAAACACGAGTCACTAATTCATAAAGGGCTGGTTTATCGTTAAGAACTGTCCAGAGTTTTGGTTTTTCAACTTGTAAAATAGCATTTAAGCTTGCTGATTGATGTGCTTTCAAGACTTGGCTATCTGTACGAACCAAGTCTGTTACAACTTGACCGTTACGTTCAATAATTTGGTATTCAGCAAGAATTTCATGATCTTTGTCATCTGTGTTGACAATCTTACTTGTTACATGAGTATCAACCTTGCCATTCTGTTGTTTCTCAAGGTCTGGTGTTAAGATGGTTGTTCCATTCTTTTCAGCATGGACCTTATCTGTAACTTGAAGGTTAACATCACGGTAAATACCACTTCCTGAATACCAACGACTACTTGGTTGTTTATTAATGGCATGGACTGCGACGACATTTTCGCGACCGTCTTTATTGAGATAGTCAGTAATGTCATATGAGAATTGGTTATAACCATTTGGATAGTGACCTACTAGCTGACCATTGACATAGACCTGAGAATCCATATAAACCCCATCAAATGTGATACGAACATTCTTATTGAGATCTTCCTCATCAAGTTTAAAAGTCTTACGATACCAAGCATCACCACCATTTAGCTGTCCACCCTCATTTTGGGCAGGAGAATCATGGTCGAAGTCATTGAAAATACTCCAGTCATGAGGAAGGTCTAATTTCTTCCAGCTTGATACATCGGCATCTGGTTTGATAGCATCTTTTGCATTGGCATTGAGTTTGAAGTGCCAGTTTTGGTTAAATTCTACTTTTCTATCCTCAATCAACTGTTTTACCTCATCATTAGTTGCAGGTTTGAGCTCTGGTTTCTCTGTTTGAGCAGATTGATCTTGAGTCACAGCTGGAGCTTGTTTCTCTACTTCGGAAGTTTCTTTCTTCTCAGCAGTAGCTCCAGTAGTTGGAGCCTCCTCTTTTTTCTCTACTTCATGTTCAGTTCCAACTACTTCACTGGTGACAGGTTCTGTTGTTACAGGTTGTTCAGAAGCCTTTTCAACAACAGCTTCTTCTTTAGTGATTTCCTTATCTACATTTTCTGTAGCAACAGCGACTGGAGTTTCATCTGCAGATACAGCACTTATATTAGCTAGATTGGTTCCAAATAAAATAGCGCATGTTCCGATAAGCACTGAGCATGTTCCTAACGTAAATTTACGGATGCTATAGACTCTTTTTCGATTCCAATGATCTTTTCCCATAGGCTTCTCCTTGTTAAGTAACCGCTTCCATTTTTTTGTGAAAACGTTATACTTTTTTGTTTTTATTATTTCTATTTTATTAAATAACATAAGATACTTCAATAGAATCCCTATAAAAATCATACTTTTGATTTATTTTTCTATAATTTGTAGAAAAGCTTAAATTTTAAAATGTGCATTTAGAAAAATACGTCAAAACAGCTGTTTCACTTATAGAAACAGCCGTTACTAAAAAACTATTCTGATTTTACCTTCGATTACTGATTATCCTTCTTTCCTTTTAACATCTTGAGCATCTCATTTTTACGTTCTTCAAGCTCGGCAATTTGCTGAAGCAAAAGCTCTGAAAAATCACATTCAAGCTCTTCAGTTTCGCCACTATTAAACCAATCTAGAGCTACTATGTGATTGTCCTTATCAAAGCAGAAAACCACATCTCCATCACCGATGATAGATAGAAATGGAATATAGTCAACAAATCCTAAATCATGTAATTCCTTAGTTTTTATTCGAATGTCTAAGAAGTCTGGGATGCCATTTGCAATTCCCAAGACCTTAATACCTCGACAGAAGGTCCAAAAAGGGGCTACATCGTAAGCCTTGGCTCTTGGCCATAGCTCTTCCCTGACTTCCATAAAGAGACCTCCAAGAGCTGACATGGTGAATTCCCTGAAATCTTCTGGCAGACGAATGCCGTATTGATTTTCAAAATCCTGAACATCTTCTTCCGATGGTTCATTGCCCATGCAGGCGACAACTTGATAAGTTTCCTTATCATAGTGACGAAAATAATCATAAACTTCCTTAAGTGCCATTATTTTAATCCTTTTTTACTCAGAAATATAGACCACAAATCCATCTGGTAAGATGATTTGTTGTCCCTCCTTAACCTGACAATGACTCGCTAAATCAACTGAATCTCTGTCCAAGACAAAATTATCCTTAGACTGGTTAAAGATAGCCCGAACTTCTTTCCCTCCGTAGTTCCAGGTTAAGGATAGAACATTTAGCTTCACTTCTTCTAGCTTATAGGTTCCATATTGAATAATGCTTGAAATTTCCTTACGGACCTTGATTAATTGCTTCATAAAATTCAGCATATCATTGTCCGCAGAGACACGATTCCATGGCATGACACGACGGCAATCGGGATCTGGTCCACCTTTTAGTGCCAGCTCTGTTCCATAATAGATACAAGGAGTCCCTTTTTGAAGGTAAAGGAAGGTTAGGGCTGCCTTGACATGCTGAATATTTCCATTGGCAGTTGTGAGGATACGCTCCGTATCGTGAGAATCTAAAAGGTTAAACATCACTTCCGAGATTTGTTGCTTGTAGTACATTGACTGGCTGTTGATTTCTGAAATAAACTGCTCTGTCTTTTTATGCTGACGCAAGAAATAATCCTTGATACTTTCAGAAAGTGGGTAGTTCATGACTGCATGGAACTCATCACCTTTTAGCCAAGGTTGAGAAGTATGCCAGATTTCACCTAAGATATACAAATCAGGCTTTTTAGCAAGAACTGCCTTTCTAAAATCTCTCCAAAACTGGTGGTCGATTTCATTGGCAACGTCCAAGCGCCAAGCATCGATATCAAAATTCTCAATCCAGTAGGTCGCAACACTTAAAAGATAGTCCCTAACCTCCGGATTAGCTGTATTCAACTTAGGCATATAGCTAGCAAAGGCAAAGGTATGATAAGGGAGTTGTCTTGGATTCTGAAGTTTATCCTCAGTAACTGGAAATTCTTGGATATGGAACCAATCTTTATATGGTGACTTTTCTCCGTTCTTTAGAACATCCTGCCATTGGGCAGACTGGTAGCCGATATGATTGAAAACAGCATCTAGCATAATCTTGATATCACGTTTGTGAGCTTCCTCGACTAGATTAGCAAAGACTTCCTTGTCTCCAAAGTGACGGTCAATCTCAAAATAATCCGTTGTATCGTACTTGTGATTGGTTGTAGCTTCAAAAATTGGACATAGATATAGTCCAGTGATTCCCAAATCTTTAAGATAGTCTAAATGGTCTATAATTCCTTGCAAGTCTCCACCAAAAAAGTCATCCCTGTTAGGCGCAAGCTCAGCATCCCACTCTCGAGCTCCATCAGGAGTCAACTTTGGGTTTCCATTAGCGAAGCGTTCCGGGAAAATCTGATACCAAACAGTATTTGAAACCCAACTTGGAACCTGACAACCATCGATTTCGTGAATGTAAGGAAGCTTGAAACCATTACCTTCAGCATCCAAGTTTTCTTGAGTATGTTCTACACAACCCTTATCGCCATAGTAGACACCCTGACCTTCCTTATCAAGGAGTTCAAAGAGATACTGAATGCGTGCAAAATCAACCGATACTGTAACCTGCCAATAATCAAATAAAGCATCTGAGGTTACTTTGGTCATTTCCTTCTTATCTTCATACTTATCCTCGATGAAGATAAAGGGATCTCCATAGTGCAAAATAACTCGCTGGACATCATCTTTCTTGGTTCTAATTCGGATATGCAACTGATCTTCTTTATACAGATAAGCATACTCTGATTCTGGTCTATGATAAATGGCTGTTAATTCCATGTCTTGTCTCCTAAAATCAATAAAACGCAAACGTTTTCATGAACCTTATTTCTAGTATACTACTTTAAGAATTAATTTGCAATACTTGGTGAAATTTCACAAAAAACACCCCAAGAGCCAGTCTTTTAGACTAACTTTTGAGGTGTGAGTGAGATTTTACTTATAATTAAAAGTTTCCCCAGCTAACTTATCTGCTAACTTGGGAAAGAGAGTATAAAACTTATGGACTAAGTGAAGCAAGACTGGGAGATTAAGTTCCCGTTTGTTTTTTCCTATGGTTTTAACAATCTTTCTAGCTACTGTATCTGGCTCTAGTAGGAAGCGGTCGACCGATTTGAGGTAGGTCCCATCTGGGTCTGCCTGGTCGAAAAAGGCCGTACGAATCGGGCCTGGATTGACCGTTGTCACATAGACTCCATAGGGCATGAGTTCTAAACGTAAAGCATTTGAAAAACCAATGGCCGCAAATTTGGTCGCTGAGTAGAGACTGGACTTGCTAGTCGCTATCAATCCTGCCATGCTAACGATATTTATGATATGTCCTTTTCGAGTCTCCTTCATAAGAGTTCCAACCAAACGAGACAGATTCATGAGAGCAAAGGTATTAACCTCAAACATCTGATGAATATCTTGATCAGAAATCTTGTCAAATTCATCAAAAATCCCGTAGCCTGCGTTATTAATCAGAACATCAATCTTTCCATAACGCTGATAGAGTTCAGCAACTAGTTCTTCTATGGCTTGAACGTCGGTAATATCAATTTCAATCAATTCTGCCTGAAGATGATTTCCGTATAGCTGAACTAGTTTTTCCTTATTTCTGCCTAGCAAAATGAGTTGGTCTTGAGGCAAGAGTTTGACTATTTCTTGGGCTAGACCCCCGCTAGCACCTGTAATGAGAATCGTAGACATATTTATCCTTTCTCGAGATCCTAGATTTCCACTTCTTCTAGGTCTTTAACCACATGGACGTTTTCAAAAATCGTTGCAGCATCTTTCTTAAGCTGGCTGATATCTTTTGAAAGAAAACGGGCGCTGATATGGTTGAGCAAGAGTCGTTTGGCTCCCGCTTCTGTTGCAACCTGCGCAGCCTGCATATTGGTTGAGTGGCCATGATTGCGAGCAATCTTCTCATCACCCTTGCCATAAGTGGACTCATGGACAAGAACATCCGCATTGACTCCAAGACGCACACTAGCATCTGTTTTTCGAGTATCTCCCAAAATGGTGATAATCTTACCAGGTCGTGGGGCTGAGATATAGTCTGCTGCCTTGATCTCGGTGCCGTCTTCTAGGATGACATCCTGACCGTTTTTGATTTTTCCAAAGAGTGGTCCAAAAGGTACACCAGCAGCCTTGAGCTTCTCAGCATCCAAGGTCCCTTCAAGGTCCTTTTGCATGACACGATAGCCAACGCAGAAAATCGTGTGGTCTAACTCCTCTGCATAGACCGTGAATTTATCTGTTTCGAGAATTTTCCCTAGGGAATCCTTGTCAAACTCATGAAAATGAATACGGTAAGGCAAACGAGAACCCGATACACGAAGGCTTGTCAAAACAAAAGACTTGATACCTTGAGGTCCATAGATTTCCAAATCTGTTTGTTCTTCATTTGCCTGAAAGGCACGACTAGAGAGAAAGCCTGGTAGTCCAAAGATATGGTCTCCATGTAAGTGGGTAATAAAGATTTTACTAACCTTGCGTGGTCGAATCGTGGTTTCCAGAATGCGATTTTGCGTTCCTTCGCCACAGTCAAAGAGCCAAACTTCATTAATCTCGTCCAAGAGTTTCAGGGCAAGGCTTGAAACGTTGCGGGCTTTAGAGGGCTGACCAGCCCCCGTTCCTAAAAATTGAATATCCATTCGATACTTTCTAATTAATCAAAATATAACATAGCGGTGCGGTTTTCCGAGCGGTAATAGAACTTCACAGAGAAAGCTTTAGCTTCTTGAAGTAAGTCCTCTTGGCTGTATCCTTTGAGACGCTTGCGACCATCTGCCAAACTTTCCAAATCTGTCAAGTCTGTGAGATTTTCCACGCTAACAACTTCCTCATCTCCGACAGCTTTCATGTAAATCTTATCAGACTCCTCAAAGACTAGCTGATGAGGAAAAATTTGCGCAATCTCAAAAAGTAAGTCATCCGTAATTGCTTCCTCAACTTCTGAAAAAATGCGACCAAGGCCTTCTCTCTCATAGCAAAAACCAAAAGACTTTCCTGAGAGATTGAGGCGGATAAAGGGTTTGCTTTCTTCAGTGAAACTTGGCTCAGTATTATAAAGGTTTAGCTCCTGAGTCAATTCAGCAAAATAATCTGTCGCAGCTTGAGGACTCTTTTTCTGGTAGAGTTCTGCAAAGTAAGCATTGACCACGCTTGGTGGAGGAGTGATGAGAGCTAGCTGCTCCTCTTCAGACCTACCAGCTAGAAGCTGGTCCAAATAGACCTTGTCTAGACTTGTATAGCCACCATACTTGAGTGCCAAAGTTTTGATATCAGTCATAAAATTCTTCTAATCTCCATTTATTTTTCTCAGAAATGTAGCCTCTGATGACTTCGCCGTCATCTTGATAATCCCTTTCTTCTAGGATAGCAACACTCTCTAAATCGTGAATCTTATATGATTTAGAAAAAGGTACACGCAAGGTAAAGGGTTCAAAAATGTCCTTGATCTTATCTAACAACAAAGCCTGCAACTGCTCACGACTATCCGCCGACTTGGCAGAAATCAATGCATATGGGGTTTGGGTAGGCGTGAAATCCTCCATCAAATCCGCTTTATTATAAAGGGTCAAACGAGGAATATCCTCCATATCCAAATCTTTCATGATAGACAGGACTGTTTTTTCATGTTCCTCATGGTAAGTATTGCTGGCATCAATCACATGGACCAGGAGATCTACATGCTTGCTTTCTTCCAAGGTTGATTTAAAACTAGACACCAACTCTGTCGGTAGGTCTTGGATAAATCCAACGGTGTCGGTCAAGGTAACCTGAAGATTGCCTCCCAGATGAATACTTTTAGTCGTCGCATCCAGAGTCGCAAAAAGCTCATCTGCCTCATACTGGGTCTTGCTGGTCAAAGTGTTCATAATAGTTGACTTTCCAGCATTGGTGTAGCCAATCAAACCAATCTTAAAGGTACTTGACTCCAAACGTTTTTCTCGAACTGTCGCTCGGTTTTTCTCAACCACCTTGAGTTGACGTTCGATATCTGTAATCTGGTTGCGAACACTACGTCGGTTAAGCTCCAGCTGACTTTCACCTGGACCACGGGAACCAATTCCCCCTGCCTGACGGCTAAGCATAATCCCTTGACCAACTAGACGAGGCAAGAGGTACTTGAGCTGGGCTAGATGAACTTGGAGTTTCCCTTCATGGCTTCGAGCTCGCATGGCAAAGATATCCAAAATCAACTGCATACGGTCAATTACCTTAACACCCAAGACTTCCTCTAAATTGACATTTTGACGAGGTGTCAGACGGTTGTTGACGATGACAGTCGTGATTTCTTCTGCATCCACCATTTGAGCAATTTCTTCCAACTTACCAGATCCGACAAAGGTCTTAGAGTCGTATTTTTCACGTTTTTGTCTGTAACTATCGACTACAACCGCCCCAGCCGTCTTAGCCAGACTTGCCAGTTCTTCCATGGAGAGGTCAAAATTTTCCATGCCCTGGAGTTCAACACCAATCAGCAGGACTCGCTCTTCTTTTTTCTCCGTTTCAATCATCTAAAAACTCCTCAATCTGGCTGAAAATACGCTCTTTCACACCAGATTCTCCAATCTGATAAAAGGTTACCTGCATGCGATTACGGAACCATGTCAACTGACGCTTGGCAAAACGACGAGTCGCCTGCTTGAGACTATCACTAGCCTCCTCCAGACTTTGCTCTCCACGAAAATAAGGAAAAAGTTCCTTGTAGCCAATACCTTTGGCTGCCTGCACATCTGGATAATGGTCAAAGAGCCACTTGGCCTCGTCCAAAAGTCCTGCTTCAAACATAAAATCCACACGATGGTTAATCCGTTCATACAATTGACTGCGCTCATCGTCCAAGCAAATAATCAGTGGCTCATATAAAGTCTCTTGATTTTCCAAATCTTGACCAAAATGAGCAATTTCCAAGGCACGCATAGCACGACGACGATTAAACTGGGGAATTTCAAGGCCTGCTTGCTCTATGAGTTGGGCTAACTCCTCATCTGAAAAAGGCTCTAGACTAGCACGATAAGCTAAAATATCCTCATGGGGTGTCTCCCCACCAAGATGATAGCCTTCTAGCAGACTCTGGATATAAAGACCTGTCCCACCAGCAATAATAGCAAGCTTACCTCGACTTTGAATATCCTCAATAGCTGTCTTGGCCTCTGAAACAAAATCAAAAGCCGAGTAAGACTCGGTTACATCTCTCACATCAATCAAGTGATGAGGAACGGTTGCTTGCTCCTCTGGACTAGCCTTGGCCGTTCCAATATCTAGCCCTCGGTAGACTTGTTGGCTATCTCCACTGACTACTTCCCCATTAAATCGCTGAGCAACTTCAATGGCAAGTGCAGTCTTTCCAACAGCTGTTGGACCAACAATCACAATTATTTTTGTTTTCATCGTTTTTCCTTGAAAAATTCCCATTTTTTCGTTACTATTATTATATCACAAAATGGACAGGCAGAAAAATGCTATTTCTTGAGCTATTTCCGTCTGATTTATAAATAAAAGGAGGAAGACTCATGGCTAAAGGATTTGCTAAAGGTCTCGTAACAGGTGTTGCAGGAACTGTTGCTGCTGTTGCAGGTGCAGTATATGCATTCAAAAAGAAAGTGATTGAACCAGAAGAACAAAAAGCAGCTTTCATCGAAGAAAACCGTAAAAAAGCAGCTCGCCGTCGCGTATCACGTTAATAAACAAAAAAAGAAGTTGGGAAATCCAACTTCTTTTTTTGTTCTTAAATAGCCAGGTCAAACTTCAACTGCGGTTTCACTGGATCATAGTCAACTAACTCAAAATCATCTGCTTTAATATCAAAGAAGTTGGTCTTATCTGGTACATTCAAGACCAAACGTGGTTGGCAGTTTGAAGGTTGACGACGGAGCAATTCCTGAGCTTGTTCAAATTGATTGTCGTAGATGTGAAGGTTATTGATAAAGTAGAAGAATTTCCCAACCTTCCAACCGAAGTGTTTGGCAATCATCATTTGAAGCGCCACATACTGCATGGCATTGATGTGGTGAGCTACCAGCATATCATTAGAACGCTGGGTCAAGGTCGCATCTAGATAGATGTCCCCATCTACTCGACGGACATCAAACATGGTCTGAAAGGCACATGGAAGGAGGCCGTCTGTCTCCTCAAAGGCCTGATAATCCCAAAGCGAGATGATATTGCGACGGTTCCAAGGATTGGCTTCCAACTGTTTGAGGATTTTATTGATGATGTCGTGCTTCTTAACCACAGCCCCATAACGCTCCCCAATAGTACCTGTGTCTCCCACTTCCCAATCATTCCAGTAGTGAACATTGTACTTGTCATTGAGAACTTCTAAGCTATTTGTCTGGTCTTGATAAATCCAGAGCACTTCTTTGATAGCTGATTTGATAGCAATTGGACGCAAGGTCGTGATTGGAAATTCACCCTTAGACAAATCATACTCTGCAAAAGCACCTGTGATGTACTTAGAGTTAGCCACTGTTCCATCCTTATACTTGGGACGAGCTTGTTCTGAAAAGACACCTTCATTGAGAATTCGCTCAATATTTTCTTTAAAAATCTTATCTGCTTTTGTCATTTACTCTCTCCTCAACGTTTATTCTTAACTAGTATAGCATAAAAAAAGAAAGGAGGAAAATCACTCGCTTCAAGATAGTGATTTTCTCCTTTTAATACTTATTAACTATTATTGCAAGACAAGAGATGCTGCTCCGATAACTCCAGCGTCATTTCCTAGAGTTGCAAGAGCCAATTTAGTTGTTGTGCGAACTTGTGGGAAGGTATTTTCGTCATAAACCTTTTGCACGCCTTGAAGAAGGAAGTCTCCTGCAGCTGAAACTCCACCACCGATAACGATTGTTGATGGGTTTAGGATTGAACCAATATTGGCACATGCAATACCCAAGTAACGTGAGAAGTTGCGGTAAACGATCAAAGCAAGGTCGTCCCCTTCTTTTGCCAAATCAAAGACAGTTTTAGCTGTTACTTCTTCTCCGTCATCAATCAAGCGTTTCAATTCCGCATCGCCTTCGTATTCATCTGCATAACGACGAGTCAAGTTGACAATCCCTGTAGCTGAAGCTACTGTCTCAAGACAGCCTTTTTTACCACAAGTACATGCGATTGGTTGGTCAAAGTCAACTGTGATATGTCCAAGTTCACCTGCAGCACCTGCAACACCGTGAAGTAATTTTCCTTCTGCCACGATACCGCCACCAACACCTGTACCAAGTGTCATAAAGACAACGTCTGGTTGGTTTTCACCAGCACCCATCCAACGCTCACCAAGAGCAGCTACGTTGGCGTCATTGTCGATAAAGAATGGAATACCCAAGGCTTTTTCCATTTTTTCTTTGATTGGTTGAAGAGTTTTCCAGTTGAGGTTATAGGCACCGATAACAGTTCCTTTTTCACGGTCAACCACACCAGGTGATCCCATACCAATTCCACGGAAATCTTCAGCAGACAATCCAAGCAAGCCCAAACGGTGTTGAATCGATTCAATCATATCGTCTACGATATGGCTTCCTTCATCCAAAATGTTAGTCTTGATAGACCATTTTTCTTGGATTTCTCCTTCCAGCGTTAAAATAGCAAACTTGATAGATGTCCCACCAAGGTCAATCCCAATAATCTTTTGACTCATCTTTTTCTCCTTATTCTCAATTGAAAATGCTTACAGTACTAGTATAACAAAATCTGCCAATCAGTGCAAAGGTTTGCATTGATTTCCCAAATTTTTCCTATTCTATGGTTTCCACAAACCAGAGGCATCTACATAATAGCGTCCGCCATCAACTCGCTCATTTTTTGCCATTTTACCATCTGATTTGAGGTAGTAGTTTCCTTGCCATGCATTACGAGCATAAGATCCATCTGATTTTAAATAGTACCAAGATTGGTAAGAAGAATCATAAACCCATTCACTCTGAGCCATTTTACCATTTGACTTGAGGTAGTATGCACCTTGCCAAGCATTATGCGCATAAGATCCATCTGATTTGATGTAATACCAGGCTTTGTAGTAAGAATCATAAATCCATTCATTCTGAGCCATCTTACCATCTGATTTGAGATAGTAACTTCCTTGCCATGTATTGCGGGCATAGGAACCATCTGATTTGAGGTAATACCAAGCTTGGTAATAGTTATCGTATACCCACTCATTCTCAGCCATTCTTCCATCTGATTTGAGGTAGTATGCACCCTGCCAAGTATTTGTTACTGGTTTCCCATTTGCAGAAAAATAGTACCAAGATCCATTTTGACGAACCCAACCACTTACAGCTTCTGCACTAGGAGCAGGTGCTGCACTATTTGGTGCTACATTGTTGTTAGCTTGAGATGTACTCGTCTTTTTCTCTTTTAAAACTCCCTTAGGCGCATTCTTCGATTCACAAGCGATTCCATCATGATCCTTATCCAGAGTAGCAGAATAACCTGGTTCTCCCTTATGAATATCTGCATATCCATTCTCCCAAGCTTCCTTACAGCTCGAAAAATGGATACTTTCATCTGCCACAACAGGTTGTAAAAACAGAGCAAGGACAGGTAAAGAAACTAGGCCTAGTTTTAATATATGACGTTTGTTCATGATTTTCTCCTGAAATTATAATATCAATCTCAATAATATTTTATCAAACTTATTTCTGCAATTCAAGAAAACATCTAGTTATTTCTGCAAACTCTTTTGGTTTGGCCCTATTCAGAACATGAGGGCCGTCAGGGATGATCTCAAACTGAGAATCTGGCATCAGTTCATGAATACTTTTCATTGAACTGAGATTAGGCTTATCCTGACTACCACAGATCAACAAGCTTGGATAGGGACAATTCCGGGCAATCTCTCTTAAATCAAGTGTTTTTAATTCCTCGGAAACTCCAACCATAAGAGCCTTATCTGCCCCCTGCTTCTCATATATACTCTTAGGAAGCAATTTGAATATCAGCAACTGAATGTAAAAAGGAATGTTACCTGCTAATTTCAGTGGACATCCTGACAAAACCAAGGCCTGAAGATTTGGCAGATCGTAACTTGACAATTCTAATGCAAGTGCGGCCCCTAAGGATAAACCAACTAATACAACAGGTTCTGTTTCCTTTGATAAGTGCTGATAAATGCACTCTTTGGCTTCTTGGTAGGTCCCAACTCCTAAAGGAAATAAGTCCAGTGCTTCAGAGGGATAATCTGCCAGCAAATCCTGAACTTCTTTCCAACTATATGCTGACTGTCCCAAACCGTGTAAAAATATGAGTTTCATTTAGTGCTCCTTTACTGACAACTCATACAATCCCCTAACTGCATTACAGCCATAGATGACTTCTGCTTGCTTCAAATCTTCTATGGTCAAGACCTTCTCTTCTACTTGCCCATTTTCAAGCAAATGCTGGCGATAAATCCCAGGTAACAGACCAAGAGTGCTAGGTGGAGTATAGAGCTTACCATCCATTTTCAAGACCAGATTCCCAATAGAGGTTTCAAGCAATTTTCCATCAGCAGTGTGATAGATGATTTCCTGCTCTCCCATTCTCAAATGTGGTCGGTGTGTGGTTTTAAAGTAGGTAAAGGCCTGCTGTAAATCAGCTTCCTGTAGACAAAGTTTGGCTTGACAGAAGATAGAGCTAAGTGGTGTTAATACTTGTCGATTGATTTCTATCTTTACAGATTTGCTGAGACTGATTCGCAAACGGTAGTCTTGATGGAGGTCACAAACTTGACTCTCCTTCTCTATTTTTTGTCTCAAACCAGCTTCATCAAGTGGAAAGGCAAAGTAACGACTTGCTTTTCGCAGTCTTTCAAGATGTTGAGTTTCAAAGAGTAATTTCCTCTGGCTAATTTTCCCTGTCGTAATTAATTGAAAACGAGGCTGTTTACGATAAAGAACAGCCGCCTTTTGCTGGACTTCACGGTATTCTGACTCCCAAGTACTATCCCAAGTAATGC
>CAUUTJ010000035.1:0-17240 GCA_963548045.1 uncultured Streptococcus sp. | reverse complement strand
CAGAAATGGTTTGGCGAAGATGTGGCTACAAGCCAAATTAAAGGAAAAGAAAACTAAGATGTATATCTTGGTTTCTTTTTTTGGTGAAGATGGACGATTTTTTGCTAAAAAGGACTTGGGAATAGGCTTTTTAACTAGAAAAGCTTTGCAAAATCCCTAGAAAACCTGTAAAATAGAAAAGATGAACAAATAGGAGGTTCCTTGTGTCAAAAAAGGAAATCAATATTAATAATTATAATGATGACGCCATTCAGGTACTAGAAGGGTTGGATGCGGTCCGTAAACGTCCAGGGATGTATATCGGATCGACCGATGGTGCTGGTCTCCATCATCTAGTCTGGGAAATTGTCGACAATGCAGTCGATGAAGCCTTGTCTGGATTTGGTGATCGCATCGATGTGACGATTAATAAAGACGGTAGTTTAACGGTTCAAGACCATGGGCGTGGGATGCCAACTGGTATGCACGCTATGGGGATTCCGACAGTTGAGGTTATCTTTACTATTCTTCATGCTGGGGGAAAATTCGGACAAGGTGGTTACAAGACTTCTGGTGGTCTTCACGGAGTTGGTTCTTCTGTCGTCAACGCCCTCTCTAGTTGGCTGGAAGTGGAAATTACGCGTGATGGTGCAGTCTACAAGCAACGTTTTGAAAATGGTGGGAAACCAGTAACAACTCTTGAAAAGGTTGGAACAGCACCTAAGTCTAAGACAGGTACCAAAGTGACCTTTATGCCGGATGCTAGTATCTTTTCTACGACAGACTTCAAGTACAATACCATTTCAGAGCGTCTTAATGAGTCAGCCTTTCTATTAAAAAATGTAACCTTGTCATTAACAGACAAACGAACAGATGAATCTATCGAATTCCATTATGAGAATGGGGTGCAGGACTTTGTTTCCTATCTCAACGAAGACAAGGAAACCTTGACACCAGTTCTCTACTTTGAAGGCGAAGACAATGGTTTCCAAGTGGAAGTAGCCCTCCAGTATAACGATGGATTTTCAGATAACATCCTGTCCTTTGTCAATAATGTTCGCACTAAGGACGGTGGAACGCATGAGACAGGGCTTAAGTCTGCCATTACCAAAGTCATGAACGACTATGCGCGAAAAACTGGCCTTCTCAAAGAAAAAGATAAAAATCTTGAAGGGTCTGATTACCGTGAAGGATTAGCGGCCGTTCTTTCTATTCTAGTCCCTGAAGAACACTTGCAGTTTGAGGGACAGACTAAGGATAAATTAGGAAGTCCCCTTGCTCGTCCTGTCGTAGATGGAATTGTGGCTGATAAGTTGACTTTTTTCCTTATGGAAAATGGAGAACTAGCTTCTAATCTGATTCGTAAGGCTATCAAGGCGCGTGATGCTCGTGAAGCAGCACGTAAGGCGCGTGATGAGAGTCGTAATGGTAAGAAAAATAAAAAAGACAAGGGATTGCTTTCTGGGAAATTAACCCCAGCCCAGTCTAAAAATCCAGCAAAGAACGAGCTCTACTTAGTCGAGGGGGATTCTGCCGGTGGTTCTGCTAAGCAAGGGCGTGACCGCAAGTTCCAGGCTATCTTGCCGCTTCGTGGTAAGGTTATCAATACAGCCAAGGCTAAGATGGCTGATATCCTCAAAAATGAAGAAATCAATACCATGATTTATACCATCGGTGCTGGTGTAGGGGCAGACTTCTCACTTGAAGATGCCAACTATGACAAGATCATTATCATGACCGATGCGGATACCGACGGTGCCCACATTCAAACACTTCTCTTAACCTTCTTTTACCGCTATATGCGTCCACTAGTTGAGGCAGGTCATGTTTATATCGCCCTTCCTCCACTTTACAAGATGTCAAAAGGGAAAGGCAAGAAAGAAGAAGTGGCCTACGCATGGACGGATGGTGAGCTAGAAGAACTTCGCAAGCAGTTCGGTAAAGGTGCTATCCTTCAACGCTACAAGGGTCTTGGTGAAATGAATGCGGACCAGCTCTGGGAAACAACCATGAATCCAGAAACTCGTACCCTCATCCGTGTCACAATCGAAGACCTAGCACGCGCAGAACGTCGCGTCAATGTCCTCATGGGTGATAAGGTCGAACCACGTCGTAAGTGGATTGAAGATAATGTCAAGTTTACACTGGAAGAAGCAACAGTATTTTAAGTAAATCTTCCTTCTTCAAAATCTTAGCTCTCTAAAAGAGGTATACATCATGATAAGTTTATTGTTTGATAGTCCGTTTCTTGTCATAGTCTTAGCTTTAGTTGTAATAATGTATATAATTGCTAAACAAGGTAAACCTGAGCAAAGTCGCTATCTTGAATTTTTACTATTAACCATAGTAACTACCTGTGTCTTTTTATTTGATAATCCTTTAAGATCCAATCCTTATGCAGGTTTGCTCTTTTATGTTTTTGACTTTTATATTTTCACACCAGCTAGCTTAGCTTTTGGATTCACAGCTATTTATAAGAGCAATAAACATCTCAAACATTATCCTAGTAGTTACTCAAAACTTCTTAGGCTAAATGCCTGGTTTTTAGAAATATTTTCAGTTATTAATTTCCTATTTTTAATGCTGACGGAAGAAATGGGAATTATGTTGCTGCTACCTTTTTTTGGAATTAGTTCTATCATTCAATTTATAGTCGGAGAGCTTGAAAGTAAAAGAGTTCAGAAGACAAAGGAGGGTGAACAGTGAACAGTTCTTTAATAATGATATTTTTCTTTTTCGAAATTATTGTTATCGCTGGTATAATTCTTGATGCAATCTCCAATAGAGAGGAAATAGAATATTCAAACTCATTAAGTTCCTTAGTATTTATGGCGTGTAATATTGGTGTGTTCGTATTATTTAATCCGTCTATAGACGACCCCTACTTAGAAGTATTTTTAAGGATATTTTATTTACTAACCCATATACCTTTAAGTTTAACTTATGCGATTACTACTCTTTATAAAAGTATCAAACACATCAGGTATTTTCCTAGTAAGTTTGATCGGATATTAATATGCAACGTTACGATTATATTTCTCCTCTCAATTGTAAATGTTTTTGTATTATTTAGAGAAACGAAAGAAATTTATATACTTATTTTCTTGCAAGGCATTTTTTCAGGAATTCAATTCCTACTTTGGATACTTGAAAGAAAAAGAGTTCAGAAGCTTCTTAAGCAAAGAAAAGAAGATGCTGTTATTCAGAACTTAGAGGCAACTGAGGATGAACCGCATGAGAACTGACAAGGAAATGCTTGGACTGATTTTAGGAACAGTTAAAACTTTAAAAGTTGACACTGGTTAGAACTACGAGTAACTCTTCGTGAATAATCTAACGGAAAATATCACTCAGGCCTGTTTCTTTAGGGGACGTTTTATACTACTTGAGGGATATTGTTTTTACCATATAGGAAAGTTGCATCGTTCAAGTAAAAATGATTGTCACATTTGTTGTGTAAATAATATATAGAACTAATGGAGGTTCAGTAATGAGTAGTGAATCTATAATTTCTATTTTCGTTGTTGTCATAGTAATTTTTGGAATTATAAGTAATTTAATCTCCAACTTGGGGAGAAAAGAGTATGCTCGTTCAATATCCCTGTTTTTACTGTCCATTTTAACTATTGGTGTCTGTCTATCAAATATACCAGTGGAAGGTAAGTTTTACTATGGGTTAAGATTTATTGGGGTAAAATTTATTTTGTTTTATATGGACTATTTCGCCCCCTTGATGGTTGTTTTTTCGTTTTATACTCTATATAAGAGTGTAATCCATTGTAGGCATTTTACGAGCAAATTTGCTATAGTACTTCGATTCAATGCCATCTTCATTTTTCTCCTTTCATTGGTAAATATGTTTATTGTCTGGGAAATGATGAAAAAATACCAAAGAAGTAACATAATATCTATTTGTTATATTTTAATTGTTTTAGGGATTTGCTCAACTATCCAATTAATCGTAGGGGAACTTGAGAAGAAAAGAATACAAGTCCTTCAGAAACAAGGGGAACTAGATAGTTATGAAAAATAACTTAATTAAAGATAGGTGCAGAAAATATAGAAGTCAAGAGCAAATGCTGAGGTTGATTTTACAGACTGCTAAATCTTTACAAGTTGATGCTGTGGCTCTATCTGGTTCACGGACTGATACAAAAGCCCCAAAAGATAAATTTCAAGACTATGATGTTGTCTATGTCGTAGATAATTTAGATAATCTAACGAGAGACCTTGCTTGGTTAGACCAGTTTGGCACACGTATCATCGAGCAAGAGGTTACTCTGGGACATCGCCGTCTTTATCTTATGCTTTTCGAAGATGGCAATCGGCTTGATTTGACCCTCTGCCCCGAAGATCATATTAAAGAGTGGGTGGATAGTGAGGCTGGGTTCACCGTTTTAGAAGATAAGAAGGGTTTGTTTGAAGCGTATCTGCCTAAACCTAAGCGCTACTGGACTGCTTCGCCCTCCAAAGAGGAATTTACAGCATCCTGCAATGAATTTTGGTGGGTGTCAGCCTACGTGGTCAAAGGAATTTGTCGTAAGCAAGTCATCTATGCGACGGATCATCTCTACGGTATTTGCCAGCAAGAACTCTTGAAAATCTTAGCTTGGCAGGTGGCAAGTGATAGAGAAGCAGTCGACATCGGTAAAAACTACAAGTATCTCTTTAACTACTTGACTGCTGAGAAGGAGAAGGAATTCTCTGCTCTTCTTGATTTCTCAAGTTTAGACAAAATCACTCAGTCTTTATTGGCTACGATGCAAATTTTCCATCAAGAAGCTCAAAGCCTTGCCCAAAAGATGGACTTTAAGTATGAAAAAGAAGTGGCTGAGAACATGATGAGATATGCTAAGGAAAAACTTCAAAACAATAAGTAAATAAAGAACATAATTAAAACTTTAAACTACAGAAAGGATAGTTTAGTTATATAAAATAACTGAACACCTTTGTCTATAAAAAAACTACACTACATTCTTTGAAAGGAGTTGAACACGCCCTAAATACTGTGTGAAAAAGATAAATTCTCTTGTGAGCATCGCTCACTGCAAGAATTTCCTATTTTCACTTTGCATTTTACGGGCTTTGTATCCTATATGAGTAATATCCAAAATATGTCCTTGGAGGACATCATGGGAGAGCGCTTTGGTCGCTACTCCAAATACATCATTCAAGACCGGGCTTTGCCAGACATTCGTGATGGATTGAAGCCGGTTCAACGCCGTATTCTTTATTCGATGAATAAGGATGGCAATACTTTTGATAAGAGCTACCGTAAGTCGGCTAAGTCTGTCGGGAACATCATGGGTAATTTCCACCCACACGGAGATTCTTCTATCTATGATGCCATGGTTCGTATGTCTCAGGACTGGAAAAATCGTGAGATTCTGGTCGAAATGCACGGTAACAACGGTTCTATGGACGGGGATCCGCCTGCGGCTATGCGTTATACCGAGGCCCGTTTGTCTGAGATTGCAGGCTACCTTCTTCAGGATATCGAGAAAAAGACAGTTCCTTTTGCTTGGAACTTTGACGATACGGAGAAAGAGCCAACTGTCTTACCAGCAGCCTTTCCAAACCTTTTAGTTAATGGTTCAACTGGGATTTCAGCTGGTTATGCCACAGATATTCCACCACATAATTTGGCTGAAGTTATTGATGCTACAGTCTACATGATTGATCATCCGACTGCCAAGGTTGAAAAGCTCATGGAATTCTTGCCTGGGCCAGATTTCCCTACTGGTGCCATTATCCAAGGCCGTGATGAAATCAAAAAGGCCTATGAAACTGGTAAAGGGCGCGTGGTTGTTCGTTCTAAGACGGAAATTGAGAAGCTTAAAGGTGGTAAGGAACAAATCGTTATCACTGAGATTCCTTATGAAATCAACAAGGCTAACTTGGTCAAGAAAATCGATGAAGTCCGTGTCAATAACAAGGTGGCAGGTATCGCTGAGGTTCGTGATGAGTCTGACCGTGATGGTCTTCGCATCGCTATAGAACTCAAAAAAGATGCGAACACGGAACTTGTTCTAAACTATCTTTTCAAGTACACTGACTTGCAAATCAATTACAACTTCAACATGGTTGCGATTGACAATTTTACGCCTCGCCAGGTTGGAATTGTACCGATTTTGTCTAGCTATATCGCCCACCGTCGTGAAGTCATCTTGGCGCGTTCTCGCTTTGACAAGGAAAGGGCTGAAAAACGTCTCCATATCGTGGAAGGTTTGATTCGCGTTATCTCGATTTTGGATGAAGTCATTGCCCTTATCCGTGCTTCTGAGAATAAGGCTGATGCCAAGGAAAACCTCAAGGTCAGCTATGAATTTACGGAAGAACAGGCTGAAGCTATCGTTACCTTGCAGCTTTATCGTTTAACGAATACTGACGTGGTTGTCTTGCAAGAAGAAGAAGCAGAACTTCGTGAGAAGATTGCTATGCTTGCGGCTATCATCGGTGACGAACGAACCATGTACAATCTCATGAAGAAAGAACTTCGTGAGGTCAAGAAGAAATTTGTGACTCCACGTTTGAGTGCTTTAGAAGATACAGCAAAAGTCATCGAGATTGATACTGCTAGTCTGATTGCTGAAGAAGATACTTACGTAAGCGTGACTAAGGCAGGCTATATTAAGCGTACTAGCCCTCGTTCTTTTGCAGCTTCAACCTTAGAAGAAATTGGCAAACGGGATGATGACCGATTGCTATTTGTCCAATCTGTCAAAACCACCCAGCACCTCTTGATCTTTACAACGCTTGGGAATGTCATTTACCGCCCTGTCCATGAGTTGGCAGATATCCGTTGGAAGGATATCGGGGAGCACTTGAGTCAAACGATTACCAACTTTGAAACCACTGAAGAAGTGCTCTATGTTGAAGTTGTGGATCAGTTTGAGGATGCGACAACCTACTTTGCAGCAACTCGCCTTGGACAAATCAAACGTGTAGAACGTAAAGAATTCTCTCCATGGAGAACCTACCGTTCTAAATCTGTTAAGTTCGCTAAGTTGAAAGATGATAGTGACCAAATTGTAGCTGTTGCACCAATCAAGCTAGATGATGTTCTATTAATCAGTAAAAATGGTTATGCCCTTCGCTTTAATATCGAAGAGGTTCCAGTTGTAGGAGCTAAGGCTGCAGGGGTCAAAGCCATGAACTTAAAAGCAGATGATGAGCTTCAATCTGCCTTTATCTGCAATACTTCATCCTTCTATCTGTTAACGCAACGTGGAAGTTTGAAACGTGTTTCAACAGAGGAAATTCCAGCAACCAGTCGTGCTAAGCGTGGTCTTCAAGTTCTTAGAGAATTGAAGAACAAGCCACATCGTGTCTTCTTGGCTGGAGCGGTTTCAGAACAAGGATTTATCGGAGATCTCTTTAGTACAGAAGTAGAAGATGGCGAACAAACTCTTGTGATTCAATCAAATAATGGAACGATTTACGAAGCAATCCTACAAGATTTGAATCTATCAGAGCGTACAAGTAATGGAAGCTTTATCTCAGATACTATTTCTGATGAAGAAGTTTACGATGCTTATCTCAAAGAAATCTTTAAAGAAGACAAAGAAAATTAAAAATCAGTCCTATGGACTGATTTTTTATAAGTAAAATTTTCAGAAAATTACAAATAATACTTGAATTTTTAGGAGAATAGTGTAGAATAGAACACAAAGCCTGATTAGAATAAAGGAGATTGTCATGACAGTTACGATTGATTGGGAAAATCTCGGTTTTTCCTATATGAAACTACCTTATCGTTATATCGCTTATTTTAAAGATGGACAATGGACACAAGGGGAATTAACAGAAGATGCAACCTTGCATATTTCAGAATCATCTCCAAGTCTTCACTATGGACAGCAAGCATTTGAAGGATTGAAAGCCTACCGTACAAAGGATGGTAGCGTACAACTCTTTCGTCCAGATGAAAATGCTAAACGTCTACAACGTACCTGTGATCGTCTCTTAATGCCTCAAGTTCCAACAGAAATGTTTGTAGAAGCATGTAAAGCAGTTGTTCGTGCCAATGAGGAATACGTACCACCTTATGGAACTGGTGGAACCCTCTACCTCCGTCCACTTTTGATTGGTGTTGGAGATATCATTGGGGTAAAACCAGCTGAGGAGTATATTTTTACCATCTTTGCTATGCCAGTTGGAAATTACTTTAAGGGTGGATTGGTTCCAACAAACTTCTTGATTCAAGATGAGTATGACCGTGCTGCACCAAATGGAACTGGAGCTGCCAAGGTCGGTGGGAACTATGCAGCCAGTCTTTTACCGGGAAAAATGGCTAAATCCCGTCATTTCTCAGATGTTATTTATCTAGATCCCTCAACCCACACCAAGATTGAAGAAGTCGGTTCAGCAAACTTCTTTGGAATTACAGCTGATAATGAGTTTGTAACGCCATTGAGTCCATCAATCTTGCCATCCATTACCAAGTACTCATTGCTTTACTTGGCAGAGCATCGTTTGGGCTTGAAACCTGTTGAGGGGGATGTACCAATTGATAGTCTGGATCGATTTGTAGAAGCAGGTGCCTGCGGTACTGCAGCAGTAATTTCACCTATTGGGGGAATCCAACACGGTGATGACTTCCATGTTTTCTACAGTGAAACAGAGGTTGGTCCAGTAACTCGTAAACTATACGATGAATTGACAGGTATCCAATTTGGTGACATTGAAGCACCAGAAGGCTGGATTGTAAAAGTAGATTAAAAATTATTAAAGGAGATCTTTATGAAAACGAAAAAGTGGATGTTAACAGCAGGAGTTGTCCTGAGTACAGCAGTTCTTCTTGTGGCTTGTGGTAAAGCTGATAAGGAAGCAGACGCACCTACTACCTTCTCTTACGTCTATGGAGTAGACCCATCATCTTTGGACTACAGTATCGCAACTCGTACTTCAACAACGGATATCATCGGTAACGTCGTTGATGGTTTGTTGGAAAATGACGAATACGGAAATTTGGTTCCATCTCTAGCTGAGGATTGGAGCGTCTCACAAGACGGTTTAACTTATACTTATAAACTTCGTAAAGGAGTTAAATGGTATACTTCAGAGGGTGAAGAATACGCTGAAGTAACTGCGCATGACTTTGTTACAGGATTGAAACACGTTGCAGATGGTAAATCAGACGGTGTCACTCTTATTCAAAACTCGATCAAGGGCTTGAATGAATATATGACTGGTGAGACTAACGACTTCTCAACAGTTGGGGTTAAGGCGTTGGACGATTACACAGTCCAGTACACTCTTAATGCACCTGAAAGTTTCTGGAATTCAAAAGTGACCTCAGCAACTATGTTGCCGGTAAATGAAGAATTCCTCAAAGCTTCAGGTAAAAATTACGGAGCAGTCAGCCCATCTGGTATCCTTTATAACGGTCCGTATATTTTGAAGACTTTGACTTCAAAATCTTTAATCGAATACGAAAAGAATCCAAATTATTGGGATAAAGAGAAGGTTAAAATTGAGAAGGTTAAATTGACCTACTATGATGGTTCAGACCAAGAATCATTGATCCGTAGTTTCTCTTCAGGTGTTTATACAACAGCTCGTATCTTCCCAAGTAGCTCAAACTTTGCTTCTACTTTAGAACAATACGGAGATAAAATCACCTACAGTCCACAGGATTCAACTAGTTATTACTTCACGTTTAACGTAAACCGTCAATCATACAATAAGACAGCAAAAACAAGTGAAGAACAAAAAACTTCTACAAAAGAAGCAATGTTGAACAAGGACTTCCGTCAAGCAATCAACTTTGCCTTCAACCGTCATTCTTATGCTGCACAGCTCAATGGTGAAGATGGTGCGGATAAGATTATTCGTAACAGCTTAGTACCAGACAATTTCGTTCAATCTGGTGGTAAAAACTTTGGTGATATCGCTCAAGCAGAATTGGTCAACTATGGAGACCAATGGAAAGGCGTTGAGCTTGTAGACGGAAAAGATACTATCTACAATCCTGATAAAGCCAAAGCTTCATTTGAAAAAGCTAAGAAAGAATTGGAAGCAAAAGGTGTAACTTTCCCAATTCACTTGGATGTTCCAGTTGAGCAAACAGATACAATTGCTGTTCAACAAAGCAATTCCTTTAAACAATCAATCGAGTCAACGCTTGGTTCTGAAAATGTCGTGATCGATGTTCTTCAGATGACTGATAACGAGAAGGAAAGTATTACATCTCAAGCACGTGTTCCTGCTCAAAAAGACTATGACTTGAACAGTACTGGTTGGGCTCCAAGCTATCAAGACCCAGCAAGTTATCTGAATATCATGGATCCTAAAACTGGTTCTGCTATGAAACACCTTGGTATTACGAAAGGTAAAGACAAGGAAGTAGTAGCTCAACTTGGTTTGGATGAATATAAGAAACTCTTGGATGATGCAGTTTCTGAGACAAATGACTTGGACAAGAGATATGAAAAATATGCCAAAGCTCAAGCTTGGCTCACTGATAGCTCTCTCTTGATGCCGACAGCTTCATCAGGAGGCTCACCAGTAGTCAGCAACGTCGTTCCATTCTCTAAACCATACTCACAAGTAGGTATTAAGGGTGATCCATATATCTTCAAGGGTATGAAATTGCAAAAAGAGATTGTAACTGCTAAGGAATATCAAGCAGCTCTTGAAAAATGGCAAAAAGAGAAATTGGAATCAAACAATAAATACCAAAAAGAACTAGAAAGCCATGTCAAATAAACCAGACTAGTATTTTTGGAATAAAGGGGCTTATATGGAATGGATTAAACTAATAGGGATAGTTATCATTGTGGTTGGTTTTATCTATAAATTAGATACCATTGCAACAGTAGTCTTAGCTAGTTTAGTTACAGCTCTAGTTTCTGGAGTTTCTCTTGTTGAATTCTTGGAAATTTTGGGAAAAGAATTTAGCAATCAACGAGTTCTGACGATTTTTATGGTAACCTTGCCCCTGGTAGGATTATCTGAAACTTTTGGCCTCAAGCAACGATCGATTGACTTGATTCAAAGGATAAAGGGGCTGACTGTAGGAAGTTTTTATACCGTTTATTTCTTTTTTCGGGAACTTGACAGCTTTTTTGCCATTCGTATCGGAGGACATCCGCAGTTTGTGAGACCCTTGGTTCAACCCATGGGACAAGCAGCAGCGGAGTCACAATTAGGTAGAAAATTAACGGAGCAGGAGAGCGAAGCGCTAAAAGCGCGTGCAGCAGCAAATGATAATTTTGCAAATTTCTTTGCTCAGAATACTTTCGTTGGTGCAGGTGGTGTCCTCTTAGTTGGGGGCACTCTGGATCAATTAGGTTACGAAAGTAATTATGCAGGCATCGCTTCAGCTTCACTTATTATTGCAGGAGTTGCCCTTCTTGTAGTAGGGATTTACAATTACTTGTTTGATAAAAAACTGCTAGCTAATAAGCTTAGTAAAGGGAAAGAAGAATGACCAATCTAGCAAGACAGTTATTAGAGTTGACCTATATTGTGATTGGTTGTCAATTCCTTCATACGGCTTATTGTAGCTATAGAGATAAAACAAACCCAGTTCGCTTTGGAACGGCTGGGTTTTGGGCTTTATTGGGAATCAGTTTTATCGGTGGTTCCTATTTACCATCGATCTTGATTGGTGTTATTGTAGTGCTATTGGCCCTACTGACTCTTTTTAAACAGGTTCGTATAGGGACATTGCCGTCACTTGATGAAGTCAAGGCAAATATTGAAGCCAAACGATTAAAGAATAAAATTTTTATCCCAGTCATGTTAATGGCTTTGATTGCTTTAGTATTAGCAAAAATAATTCCTGAATTTAGTAAGATTGCTATCAGTCTTGCTGCTTTCTTCGCAACGATTTCTCTCTTATTGATTACTAAGAGTTCTCCTAGAAGTTTGTTAGCAGAAAATAATCGCATGGTTCAACAAGTTTCAACTAGTGGGATTGTTCCTCAGCTTTTAGGTGCTTTGGGGGCAATTTTTACCGTAGCAGGAGTGGGAGACTTGATTTCTCATTTGATAAGTGGTCTAGTGCCTTCGGGTAGTCGCTTTATGGGTGTGGTAGCTTATGTCCTTGGGATGGTTCTATTTTCCATGATAATGGGGAATGCATTTGCTGCTTTCACAGTCATTACAGCTGGGATTGGTGTTCCCTTTGTATTTGCCTTGGGAGCTGATCCAATCGTAGCTGCTGCCTTGGCAATGACAGCTGGTTGTTGTGGAACCTTATTGACTCCAATGGCTGCTAACTTTAATGCATTACCGGCAGCACTTTTGGAGATGAAAGATCCAAATGGCGTTATCAAAGCGCAAGTAGGAGTAGCTGTTATCATGATAATCCTACATGTATTTTTAATGTACTATTTGGCGTTTTAGCAAAGGAAATAAAATGAAAATATTAGTTACAGGTTTTGATCCTTTTGGTGGTGAAAAGGTCAATCCAGCTCTGGAAGCTGTTAAATCATTACCATCTGAAATTCATGGTGCCGAGATTCATTGGGTAGAAATCCCAACAGTCTTTTATAAATCAGCAGAGGTTTTAGAGGCAGAAATTGTCCGTTATCAACCAGATGTTGTACTCTGCATCGGACAAGCAGGAGGTAGAGCTAGTTTAACTCCTGAACGAGTTGCCATCAATCAAGATGATGCAAGAATTCCAGATAACCAAGGGAATCAACCGATTGACACACCTATTCGCCTAGATGGAGAAGCTGCCTATTTTAGCACGCTCCCTATCAAAGCAATGGTACAAGCCATAAAAGAGGTAGGGCTGCCAGCTACAGTATCTAATACAGCTGGAACCTTTGTTTGCAACCATTTGATGTATCAGGCTCTCTATTTAGCGGATAAGAAATTTCCCAATATGAGAGCAGCTTTTATGCATATTCCCTATATGACCGAACAAGTGGTAAATAAGCCTAATACTGCATCTATGTGCTTAAGAGATATTGTCCGAGGTATCGAAGCTACGATTGGTGCTATCGTGGACTACAAAGATAAGGACTTGAAAATAGTTGGTGGAGCAACCCATTAATTGACTAAAATTCAAGGAAAAAATTTCTCTAGATGATTCAAGGAACTCTTTACCAAGATTAGCTTTGTAGAGAGTTTTTTCTTGCGAGATTGGGGAATTTCTTGTAAAATAGAAAAAGTGAAAAGAGGTATCGTATGAGTAAAAAAGATAAAAAAATTGAGATTCAGTTGTCAGATGCTAAAGTAGTAGTTGGAAAAGATAACTACGATGGTTATACATTATCGATTGGTAAAAAATTGATTGGTGAAATTGCCGAACTAGATAACCAATTTGCTATTATAAAGAATGGAAATGTCGATAGTTTTTACAAAAATCTTGAAAAAGCTGTGGAAATATTGATTGAAAACTATAATTTAGCAAAATAGTGCTTGTTTTTTGCAATTTTTCATGATATAATAGGTTTTGTTCATTATCGGAGAGATAGCGAAGAGGCTAAACGCGGCGGACTGTAAATCCGCTCCTTCGGGTTCGGGGGTTCGAATCCCTCTCTCTCCATTTCACTTTTGGGGTATAGCCAAGCGGTAAGGCAAGGGACTTTGACTCCCTCATGCGTTGGTTCGAATCCAGCTACCCCAGTTTCTAGGTAATAAATTCAAGATAAAAAGAAAAATATCTTAGGGTATTTTATTTTTATAATTGAAGGACGTTCGAGATATTCATGTCGTTGCGGGTGCTTAGGAAAAAAATTATAAGTATGTCAAGTTGAAAAAACTTGATTGTTGGAGGATTTTTTAGATGAACGAATTTGAAGATTTGCTAAATAGCGTTAGCCAAGTTGAACCTGGTGATGTTGTTAGTGCTGAAGTATTGACAGTTGATGCTAATCAAGCTAACGTTGCAATCTCAGGAACTGGTGTTGAAGGTGTCTTGACTCTTCGCGAATTGACAAACGATCGCGATGCAGATATCAATGACTTTGTAAAAGTAGGTGAAGTATTTGATGTTCTTGTACTTCGTCAAGTAGTTGGTAAAGATACTGATACAGTAACATACCTTGTATCTAAAAAACGCCTTGAAGCTCGCAAAGCATGGGACAAACTTGTAGGACGCGAAGAAGAAGTTGTTACAGTTAAAGGAACTCGCGCTGTTAAAGGTGGACTTTCAGTAGAATTTGAAGGTTTGCGTGGATTTATCCCAGCTTCAATGTTGGATACTCGTTTTGTACGTAACACTGAGCGTTTTGTAGGTCAAGAGTTTGATGCTAAAATCAAAGAAGTTGACCCTAAAGAAAACCGCTTCATCCTTTCACGTCGTGAAGTTGTAGAAGCAGCAACTGCTGCAGCTCGTGCTGAAGTATTCGGTAAATTGGCTGTTGGTGATGTTGTAACTGGTAAAGTTGCACGTATCACAAGCTTCGGTGCTTTCATCGACCTTGGTGGTGTTGATGGATTGGTTCACTTGACAGAATTGTCACACGAACGTAACGTTTCACCTAAATCAGTAGTAACTGTTGGTGAAGAAGTTGAAGTGAAAATCCTTGATCTTAACGAAGAAGAAGGACGTGTATCACTTTCACTTAAAGCAACAACACCTGGACCATGGGATGGCGTTGAGCAAAAATTGGCTAAAGGTGACGTTGTAGAAGGTACAGTTAAACGTTTGACTGACTTCGGTGCATTTGTTGAAGTATTGCCAGGTATCGATGGACTTGTTCACGTATCACAAATTTCACACAAACGTATTGAAAATCCAAAAGAAGCTCTTACAGTTGGTCAAGAAGTTACTGTTAAAGTTCTTGATGTTAATGCTGATGCAGAACGCGTTTCACTTTCTATCAAAGCTCTTGAAGAACGTCCAGCTCAAGAAGAAGGACAAAACGAAGAAAAACGTGCTCCACGTCCACGTCGTCCAAAACGTCAAGAAAAACGTGACTTTGAACTTCCAGAAACTCAAACTGGATTCTCAATGGCTGACTTGTTCGGAGACATCGAACTTTAATCAATCAGATTTAATTACAGATCCTTTGTTGTTAAAACAAGGGATTTTTCTTTTTTCAACTAGTATTTTTTGATATAATGGTTTTATGTTATATTCCGAAAAAGAATCAATTTATCAGATGGTAAATGCCCAGCTCACTGCACTTTTAGAAGGAGAGGCTAATGTGTTAGCTAATCTATCAAATGCAAGTGCACTCATAAAAATGAACTTTCCTCATACTGTTTTTTCAGGATTCTATTTATATGACGGGAATGAGCTCATTTTAGGACCATTTCAAGGAGGAGTTTCATGTGTTAGAATCCCACTTGGAAAAGGGGTTTGTGGGGAATCTGCGGCTAGCCGTCAAACAGTTATCGTTGGGGATGTGAAGACCTATCCTAACTATATTTCTTGCGATAGTAGTGCTCGTAGTGAGATTGTTATTCCAATGGTTAAAGATGGACAGCTTCTCGGAGTGTTAGATTTGGATTCATCTTATGTAGATGATTATGATCACATTGATCAACAGTATTTAGAAGAGTTTGTTACCATTTTGTTAGAAAAAACAGAATGGACATTTTCAATGTTTGAGGAGAAAGCATAATGTATCAGGCGCTTTATCGAAAGTATAGAAGTCAAAATTTTTCACAGCTAGTAGGTCAGGAAGTTATTGCTCGAACACTTAAACAGGCTGTGGAACAAGATAAAATCAGTCATGCCTACCTTTTTTCAGGCCCTCGTGGAACAGGTAAAACCAGTGTAGCCAAGATATTTGCCAAGGCTATGAACTGCCCTAATCAAGTAGGGGGAGAACCTTGTAATAACTGTTATATCTGTCAAGCTGTAACGGAAGGAAGTTTAGAAGACGTTATCGAGATGGATGCTGCTTCTAATAATGGGGTTGATGAAATTCGTGATATCCGTGATAAGTCAACCTATGCTCCAAGTATAGCTCAGTATAAGGTCTATATCATTGACGAGGTCCATATGCTTTCAACAGGTGCCTTTAATGCTCTTTTGAAAACACTGGAAGAACCTACTCCAAATGTCGTTTTTATTCTGGCAACGACAGAGTTGCATAAAATTCCTGCAACTATCTTGTCTCGCGTTCAACGCTTCGAGTTTAAGTCTATTAAGACGCAGGATATTCGTGATCATATCTTCCAGATTTTGGAAAAAGAAGGAATTGATTACGAAACAGAAGCTGTTGAAATTATTGCTCGACGAGCTGAAGGCGGGATGCGGGATGCTTTGTCAATTCTAGACCAAGCATTAAGCTTAACACAAGAAACTACTCTTACAACAGCTGTTTCTGAGGAAATCACTGGGACCATTAGTTTAAGTGCTTTGGACGATTATGTTGCTACTTTAGCTCAAAAGGATGTAACAGGTGCTTTGGAACAACTTGATCTGATTTTTGAGAATGGGAAGAGCATGACACGTTTTGTAGTCGATTTACTACAATACTTACGTGATATCTTAATTGTTCAAGCAGGTGGAGAGAATACTCACCATAGTGATGTATTTGAGAGTAATTTAGACCTTCCGCAGGATATCTTGTTTGAGATGATTAGTCTTGCTACTAAAAGTCTGGCTGATATTAAGGCTAGCTTACAACCTAAGATTTATGCTGAAATGATGACCATTCGTTTAGCAGAAATCGATTCACAGCCAGAACTTTCAGGTGACGTGGCTGAAGAGCTATCTTCTCTTCGAGAAGAAGTTGCACGGTTGAAACAAGCTCTTGCCAATGTTGATTCTAATCCTAAACAAACTGCTTCTACACCAAGTCGTCCGACTAATAGTAAGTCAATCTATCGTGTAGATAGAAACAAGGTACAGTCTATTCTTCAAGAAGCGGTAGAAAATCCAGACTTAGCTCGTCAAAACCTAATTCGTCTTCAGAATGCTTGGGGTGAAGTTATTGAGAGCTTATCTGGACCAGACAAGGCGCTTTTAGCTGGTTCTCAACCTGTTGCAGCCAATGAACATCATGCTATTTTAGCTTTTGAGTCTAACTTCAATGCTGGTCAAACTATGAAACGAGACAATCTCAACACTATGTTTGGCAATATTCTTAGCCGAGCTGCTGGTTTTTCTCCAGAGATTCTCGCTATTTCCATGGAAGAATGGAAGGAAGTTCGAGCTGCATTTTCTAGCCGAGCTAAAGGTTCTCAAGAACAAGTCGCTAAGGAGGAGTCCGAGGAATCAATTCTTCCTCAAGGTTTTGAATTTTTAGCAGATAAAGTGACTATAGCAGAAGACTAATAGGAAGTTGTGGTAAAAGACTATGAACAGACAACAATTTATTATCATGGCCTTATTTACTGCT
>CAUUTJ010000034.1:0-18229 GCA_963548045.1 uncultured Streptococcus sp. | reverse complement strand
ACGGTGATAAAAAGCTTATCATCTACTCTATGGGGAATTTTATCTCAAATCAACGAATTGAAACCATGCAGGATGTTGAAAATGCTAAGTGGACGGAACGTGGAGTCCTCATGGATGTGACCATTAAGAAAAAATCTGGTAAAACAACTATCGAGACGGCTCAAGCACATCCAAGTTGGGTGAGTCGGACTCCTAAGGGAGGTTATTCTCCAGAAGGATACCCACTCTATCTATACCAAACCTATATCTTGGAAGATTTTATAGAGGGTGGGAAATACCGTAGTCAGTTAGACGAGGCGACCAAGGAACGGATTGATACAGCCTATAAAGAAATGAATGAGCATGTAGGTTTGAAATGGTAGTGACTAAAAAAGAGGAGCAAGATGGATATTAAGATAATAGCAACAGATATGGATGGAACCTTGTTAGATCCTCAAGGACAACTGGACCTACCTCGTCTAGAGAAAATTTTGGATCAGCTGGATCAACGTGGTATTCGTTTTGTTATTGCAACGGGAAATGAAGTTCATCGCATGCGACAATTACTGAAGTATCTTGTAGAAAGAGTCGTTCTCGTAGTTGCTAATGGTGCTCGTATATTCGAAAATGATGAATTGCTACAAGCACAAACTTGGGATGATGCCATGGTTGATAGGGCTTTGGACCATTTTAAAGGTAGAGAATGTCAGGATCAGTTTGTCGTAACTGGTATGAATGGTGGCTTTGTAAAGGAAGGTACTGTTTTTACAGAACTAGATAAATTTATGACTCCGGAGATGATTGAGAAGCTCTATCAACGAATGAATTTTGTTAATGAATTTGACTCTAATCTCTTCGGTGGTGTTCTCAAGATGAGTATGGTAGTTGGTGAAGAACGATCCGATTCGGTTTTACAGGAAATTAATGACTTATTTGATGGGCATGTGCGAGCTGTTTCCAGCGGTTATGGCTGTATTGATATTTTACAAGATGGGATTCATAAGGCGTGGGGCCTAGAAGAATTGCTCAAACGTTGGAACTTAAAACCTGAACAAATCATGGCCTTTGGCGACAGTGAAAATGACATCGAAATGTTAGAGTTGGCGGGGATTTCTTATGCTATGGAAAATGCAGAAGAGTCTGTCAAGGAAGTTGCGACAAAGGTTGCGCCAGCTAACAGTCAGGCGGGTGTTTACCAAGTTTTAGAAAATTGGCTAGAAAAAGGAGAGTAACTTGGCAGTACAACTATTAGAAAATTGGCTTCTAAAAGAGCAAGAGAAAATCCAAACCAAGTATCGTGAACTTAATCGTATTTCAGTAATCGAACCCAATATCATTTTTATCGGAGATTCTATTATTGAGTACTACCCATTACAAGAGCTACTTGGTACATCAAAGACGATTGTGAATCGAGGGATTCGAGGTTATCAGACTGGACTTTTACTAGATAATCTGGATGCTCACCTCTATGGTGATGCGGTGGATCAGATTGTTCTTTTGATTGGGACAAATGACATTGGAAAAGATGTTCCAATGAGTCAAGCATTAGGGAACCTTGAAAGTGTGATTCAAACTATTTCTCGTGACTATCCGCTGTCACAGATTAAGCTAGTTTCTATTCTGCCAGTCCATGAAGGTGATGAGTACAAACAGACTGTTTATATTCGTACCAATGAAAAAATCAAGGCGTGGAACCAAGCCTATCAAGAACTGGCATCTGTCTATATGCAGGTAGAATATGTATCTGTTTTTGACACACTACTTGATCAGGAAGGACAACTTAAATCAGACTATACAACAGATGGTCTTCACCTTAGTGTCTCTGGTTATCAGGCCCTATCAGATGTCTTGAAAGCTTACATTTTCTAGCTATCTACTTGCTTTTTTGCTTTTTTAGCTTAGATAAGGTATAATATTTTTATTGTCTTTGGGGTCGTTACGGATTCGACAGGCATTATGAGGCATATTTTGCGACTCGTGTGGCGACGTAAACGCTCAGTTAAATATAACTGCAAAAAATAACACTTCTTACGCTCTAGCTGCCTAAAAACCAGCAGGCGTGACCCGATTTGGATCGCTCGTGTTCAATGACAGGTCTTATTATTAGCGAGATACGATCAAACTTTGTCTAGCAGTTTGATAAGAGATTTATAGACTCGCAGTTCCTAGGCTTGAGTTATGTGTCGAGGGGCTGTTAAAACAATACATAACCTATGGTTGTAGACAAATATGTTGGCAGGTGTTTGGACGTGGGTTCGACTCCCACCGGCTCCATTCTATAAAATTTTGTAAAATACGACTAAAGTATTTTTGGAGAATTACTCAAGAGGCTGAAGAGGACGGTTTGCTAAATCGTTAGGTCGAGTAACCGGCTCAAGGGTTCGAATCCCTTATTCTCCGTTAGAATAACGTAACGTTTTTCTAAACCATGCCCTTGGAGTTCGACTTCAAGAGTAAATTTTATACATTGAGGTATATAATGAAAAAGATTAAACTACTCAGTATCTTGGCTCTTTCTGCATTGGCCTTAGGTGCATGTTCTTTAATATCTAAAAAATCAGAAACTGCTTCTGAAACAACAGAACAAGCTAAAAAAGATACTTCTGTAGAAGACAAAGTAACAAAAGACGCCGAAGTTCTATTAGATGCATTGCTTACTACAGAAACTGCTCGTTTTAAGAAGGTTTATGGTGAAACCTACGAAAAATGGACTGATGCTGTAATTGCAGTACAAACAAGTGAAAAAATCAAGGAAGATGGTCTTACTCCAGCTTCAACATATACAGTACAATGGCACCCAGATTTTCCTGAAGAGACACCTGAAGAAACAATTTCAGGTTTCTTGAAAATGAAACGTAAGTTGTTCCAAGATATCGGTTCTTACACTATTAAAGATGTGAAAGTTGATGAATCAGGAAATACAGCCACTGTTACATTTACCTCTAAGAAGTTGCACTCTAAAGGATTGACTTCATCCATTCGTGAAGTGCTTACTATCCTAATTGGAGGTATCGATAACTTAGGTAAGTACAACAAAGCTGGTGCAAATGCTGATGTTAAACGTTACCAAACATTGGTAACTTACTGGATCTACGAGCATCTATTCAGAAAAGATTTTGCTATCTACAGTGATGTAGATCCTGAAGCAGCTCTTACACCTCTTACAACTGGTGAATTTGATACAGAAATCAAATTAACAAAAGATAAGGATGGAAATTGGGTAATTTCTCAAGATGACTACCGTACCTTAACAACTGAGATGATGGATACTACAGAGGGCTACGACAAGATTGACCGTAAGAACTCTACAAAAGCTAAAAATAAATCTACAGACAAGTCTAAAGATGAAGACAAATCTAAGGATGCCGACAAGTCTAAAGATAAAGATAAATCTACAGACAAATCTAAAGAGAAAAGCAACGTCTAAAATTTGGGCAAGTAGTTCATTTTGAACTGCTTGCTTTTTTGTATTCTATAACTGTTAAAAATATTGTAGAATTTCAAGTATAAAGACCTTAATTATTTTATAAAATATCTTGAAGAAATCTTGAATTTCTTCAGTTTTTTTTTAATTTTGTGATATAATTAAGGTGCCTTAATAAAATTTATGAAAATTATCAGTATTTTTTCGCAGTCATTTTCAGCATCTTATGAGTTTAGGTTATCTTTCAGTAATGATAAGCAGTGAAAGGGTAGGTTTAGAAAGAGGTAAAGAGAAATGTCATCTCATAAAAAAGTTTCACTTTCTGAGATTAATCAGTCTATCGAGACTCCAAATAATAATCATTTCTGGCAAAATTTAAAGGCTTTTTTAGGTCCCGGTGCTCTTGTAGCAGTTGGTTATATGGATCCAGGAAACTGGATTACCAGCGTAGTCGGTGGTGCTTCCTATAAGTATAGTCTCTTGTTTGTCATCTTTATTTCATCTCTTATTGCCATGCAGCTTCAGCAGATGGCAGGAAAGCTTGGGATTGTAACCCAGATGGACTTGGCTCAAGCAACGGCTCATCATTCACCCAAATGGCTTCGTTATAGTTTATGGGTGATTTTAGAATTAGCATTGATGGCGACAGACTTGGCAGAAGTTCTCGGTTCTGCCATTGCTCTCAACCTTCTCTTTAAGATTCCGATTATGATAGCGATCCTCTTGACCGTGTTGGATGTTTTTCTCTTATTGCTTCTGATGAAATTTGGCTTTAAGAAGATTGAAGCTATTGTGACAACACTGATTTTAACGATTTTAGCAATCTTTACTTATCTGGTAGCTTTGTCACATCCAAGCTTCCAAGGAATCGTTGAGGGTTATCTACCGAATGCAACCTTATTTGAAAGTCCTTTGCCAGGACATGAAAGTCAATTAACCTTGGCACTAGGAATCGTGGGAGCAACTGTTATGCCCCATAATCTTTATTTGCATTCATCCTTGTCACAGACACGAAAAATCAATCACAAGGACGAAAATGATGTTCGAAAAGCCGTGCGCTTTATGACTTGGGATTCAAATCTCCAGTTATCATTGGCCTTTGTGGTTAATTCCCTTCTTTTAATCTTAGGGGCGGCCCTCTTCTTCGGACATGCATCTGAAATTTCCGCTTTTTCTCAAATGTATAATGCCTTGCAGGATTCAACCATTGCGGGAGCCATAGCTAGCTCAACCTTGTCAACTTTATTTGCCTTGGCCCTATTAGCAAGTGGTCAAAATTCGACTATCACAGGTACTTTGACAGGACAAATCGTTATGGAAGGTTTCTTACATATGAGATTGCCCCAATGGTTTATTCGTTTGGCGACACGCCTCTTTGCCTTGCTACCTGTTATGATAGTAGCAGTTTTGTTTGGTCATCAGGAAAAAACCTTGGATCAGTTATTGGTTTATTCGCAGGTCTTTCTTTCAATCGCTCTTCCATTTTCAATCTTCCCTTTGATTTATCTAACTTCGAAAAAATCAGTGATGGGAGAATTTACCAATGCCAAGTGGAATACTATCCTAGGTTATATTGTTTCCGTCATTTTGACCATCCTCAATGTGAAATTGCTATTTGATATTTTTTAAAAAGGTCATCCTCGTTCTATTGCTAACATATAAAAAAAGATACCCAAGATTTCCTGGGTATCTTTTTTTGAATGTATACGGAAGACATGGGATTCGAACCCACGCACGCTGTTACACGCCTACCGCGTTTCCAACACGGCCTCTTAAGCCTCTTGAGTAATCTTCCAATAGTTACTAACCTAGTCTACCACAAAGCCTACTTTCTTGCAAATTTATTTAAAAACTGAAGAAACTTTGACAGAAAATGGAAGAAAATGATAAAAAATGCTTGACTTTGATTTTTTTTGTGATAGAATGATTAATGTAATCGTTAACAGGAGGTGAGTAGATGCTAAAAACCGAGAGGAAAAAGTTAATTTTAGAAGAACTAAGAAAACACAAAGTCGTTTCTCTAGAGAAATTAGTAGGCTTGCTAGATACTTCAGAATCCACAGTTAGACGTGATTTAGATGAATTGGAGTCTGAAAATAAACTTCGTCGGGTACACGGGGGAGCAGAGTTGCCTCACTCCTTGCAAGAAGAAGAAACTATTCAAGAGAAATCTGTCAAAAACCTTCAAGAGAAAAAGTTGATTGCGCAAAAAGCAGCTTCCCTCATCAAAGAAAAAGATGTTATCTTTGTGGATGCAGGAAGTACGACAGCCTTTCTCATTTCGGAATTGGAGCGAAAAGACATTACTGTTGTAACTAACTCCATTCACCATGCAGTACAATTAGTGGATAAGCAAATCCCAACAGTCATTATTGGTGGTGGCGTAAAGATGACAACGGATGCCAGTATCGGAGGAGTGGCTCTTAACCAAATTAACCAATTACACTTTGATCGTGCCTTTATTGGAATGAATGGTGTAGATGAAGGTTACTATACAACTCCAGATATGGAGGAGGGCGCCGTCAAGCGTGCTATCTTAGAAAATGCTAAACAGACATATGTTCTAGCAGATTCATCCAAGATTGGTCAGTCTTGTTTTGCTAAGGTAGCTCCTATAAAACGTGCTATTGTCATTACAAGCAAGGGTCACGAGCTCTTGTCAGCTATCAAAGAGAAAACGGAGGTAATAGAAGTATGATTTATACAGTCACACTCAATCCATCTATCGACTACATTGTCCGTTTGGATAAAGTAGAAGTTGGTAGTGTTAATCGTATGGATAGTGATGATAAGTTTGCTGGTGGTAAGGGAATCAACGTTAGCCGTGTCTTGAAACGTCTAGACATTCCAAATACAGCGACTGGATTTATCGGAGGCTTTACAGGTAAATTTATCACAGACACTTTAGCTGAGGAGCAAATTGAAACGCGATTTGTGCAAGTTGCAGAAGATACGCGTATCAACGTTAAAATCAAAGCAGACCAAGAAACCGAAATCAATGGGACTGGTCCTACTGTTGAAGCAGATCAACTGGAGGAGTTGAAAGCTATCCTTTCAAGTCTAACAGCAGAGGATACAGTTGTATTTGCGGGTTCGAGTGCTAAAAACTTGGGTAATGTTATTTACAAAGAATTAATTGCTTTGACGCGTCAGACAGGCGCTCAAGTAGTCTGTGACTTTGAAGGTCAAACCTTGATTGATAGTTTGGATTATCAACCACTTTTGGTCAAACCAAATAATCATGAACTGGGAGCTATCTTTGGAGTCAAGCTTGAAAGCCTTGATGAAATAGAGAAATATGCTCGAGAGTTGCTGGCTAAAGGTGCTCAAAATGTGATTATCTCTATGGCTGGTGATGGTGCCCTTCTGGTAACATCGGAGGGAGCATACTTTGCTAAACCAATCAAGGGAACAGTGAAAAACTCAGTGGGAGCTGGTGACTCAATGGTTGCTGGATTTACTGGTGAGTTTGTAAAATCAAAAGACGCAGTAGAAGCCTTCAAATGGGGTGTGGCTTGTGGAACAGCAACTACCTTCTCTGATGACTTGGCGACTGCAGCATTTGTTAAAGAAACTTATGAAAAAGTTGAGGTAGAAAAAAGATGAAAATTCAGGATTTACTGAGAAAAGATGTGATGTTGCTTGATTTGCAAGCAACTGAAAAAAACAGCAGCTATCGAAGAAATGATTCATAGCTTGGTAGAGCACGGATATGTGACAGATTTCGAAACCTTCAAATAAGGAATCTTGGCGCGTGAAGCTTTGACTTCTACAGGTTTGGGTGATGGTATCGCAATGTCTCATAGCAAGAACGCTGCAGTTAAAGAAGCAACAGTTCTCTTTGCTAAGTCAAACAAGGGTGTTGACTATGAAAGTTTAGATGGACAACCAACTGATCTCTTCTTTATGATTGCTGCTCCAGAAGGTGCCAATGATACTCACTTGGCTGCCTTGGCAGAATTATCTCAATACTTAATGAAAGACGGTTTTGCTAACAAACTTCGTCAAGTAACATCAGCTGATCAAGTTATTGAACTCTTTGATCAAGCATCAGAAAAAGCTGAGGAACCAGTTCAAACACCTGCAAATGGTTCTGATGACTTTATCGTTGCTGTAACTGCTTGCACAACAGGAATTGCCCACACTTATATGGCTCAAGAAGCTCTTCAAAAAGTTGCTGCTGAAATGGGTGTTGGTATCAAGGTCGAAACTAATGGTGCCAGCGGTGTAGGTAACCAATTGACAGCAGAAGATATCCGTAAGGCTAAAGCTGTAATTATCGCTGCAGATAAAGCAGTTGAAATGGATCGTTTCGATGGCAAACCATTGGTAAGTCGTCCAGTAGCAGACGGTATACGTAAAACTGAACAATTGATCAACCTTGCTCTTTCTGGAAATGCTGAAGTTTACCATGCTGCTAATGGAGCAAAAGCAACAACAGCATCTAATGAAAAACAAAGTATCGGTGGTGCCTTCTACAAACACTTGATGAGTGGTGTATCTCAAATGTTGCCATTCGTTATCGGTGGTGGTATCATGATAGCCCTTGCCTTCTTGATTGATGGTGCTATGGGTGTGCCAAATGAAAACCTTGGAAATCTTGGTTCTTACCATGAACTCGCTTCTATGTTCATGAAAATCGGTGGCGCAGCCTTTGGTTTGATGCTTCCAGTATTTGCAGGATATGTTGCTTACTCAATCGCAGAAAAACCAGGTTTGGTAGCAGGTTTCGTAGCTGGTGCTATCGCCAAAGAAGGTTTTGCCTTTGGTAAAATCCCTTACGCTCAAGGTGGTGAAGCAACTTCAGCTCTTGCAGGTGTATCATCAGGTTTCCTAGGAGCTCTTGTTGGTGGATTTATCGCAGGTGCCTTGGTACTCTTAGTTAAGAAATATGTGAAGGTTCCTCGTTCACTTGAAGGTGCAAAATCAATCCTTCTCTTACCACTTCTTGGAACAGTCTTGACAGGATTTGTCATGCTAGCTGTTAACATCCCAATGGCAGCTATTAACACTGCTATGAACAACTTCCTTGGCGGTCTTGGAGGTGGATCAGCTGTCCTCCTTGGTATCGTTCTTGGAGGAATGATGGCTGTCGATATGGGCGGACCAGTCAATAAAGCAGCATATGTCTTTGGTACTGGTACTCTTGCAGCAACAGTGTCAACAGGTGGTTCAGTAGCGATGGCTGCAGTCATGGCTGGAGGAATGGTTCCACCACTTGCAATCTTTGTCGCAACTCTTCTCTTCAAAAATAAATTCACAAAAGAAGAACGTAACTCTGGTTTGACGAACATCGTCATGGGATTGTCATTCATCACTGAAGGTGCGATTCCATTTGGTGCAGCTGACCCAGCTCGTGCTATTCCAAGCTTTATCCTTGGTTCAGCAGTAGCAGGTGGACTTGTTGGTCTTGCAAATATCAAACTCATGGCACCACACGGAGGAATCTTCGTTATCGCCCTTACAACAAATGCCCTTCTTTATCTTGTCTTTGTCTTGATTGGAGCACTTGTTAGTGGTGTGGTTTATGGTTACCTTCGTAAACCATTAGAAAAAAAATTACAATAGATTCAAATGACTGAACACGAAAGTGGTCAGTCATTTTTTTAACCCCTCGAAAAGTTCATGAAATATGGTATAATAGAAGCATGGCAAACAAGAATACAAGTAAAACAAGACGCAGACCGTCTAAAGCAGAATTAGAAAGAAAACAAGCGATTCAACGAATGTTGATTTCCTTAGCTTTGGCTATTTGTTTAATTTTTGCGGCTCTCAAATGGGGAGCAGTCGGAATCACTGTTTATAACCTAATCCGCTTACTCGTGGGGAGTTTGGCTTATCTAGCTATTTTTTCTCTTCTAATCTATCTATTTTTATTTAAATGGATTCATAAGCAAGAAGGCTTGTTAGCAGGTTTCTTCTTTATTTTTGCAGGCTTGCTTCTCATCTTTCAAGCATATCTGGTTTGGAAATTTAGCATGGCAAACGCTGTTTTCCAAGGAACTGCCGGACAAATTTTTAAAGATTTAACTAGCTTTAAAGTGACTAGTTTTGCTGGTGGAGGTTTGATAGGGGTTATCCTCTACATTCCGGTAGCTTTTTTGTTCTCAAATATTGGAACTTACTTCATCGGAGCAATCTTAGTCTTAATCGGTGCACTTTTGATCAGTCCATGGTCAATCTACGATATCGCTGATTTCCTCTCCGCTCGATTTGCTATCTGGATGGAGCGTCATGAGCAGAAAAAACAAGAACGCTTTATCAAGCGTGAAGAAGAAAAGGCACGAAGAGAAGCAGAAGAAAAAGCAAGACTTGAGAAAGAAAGAGACGAGCAGGCTTTGATTGATATGCCTCCTGTAGATATGGAAACTGGAGAAATATTATCAGAAGAACCACTGCACGATTTTCCTCCACTTCCAGAGGAAGAATGGGTAGAGCCTGAGATTATTCTCCCTCAAGCCGAGTATGAATATCCTGAAGAAGTTGACCTTCCTGAGGAAGAAGTTTTCCCAGAAGAGGATGACGAAGAAGTAGAAGTCGATTTTTCTGCTAAAAAAGCCTTAGAGTATAAACTCCCAAGCTTGCAACTTTTTGCACCAGATAAACCTAAAGATCAGTCTAAAGAAAAGAAAATCGTACGAGAAAATATCAAGATTTTGGAAGAAACCTTCGCAAGTTTTGGTATTAAAGTAACGGTTGAAAGAGCAGAAATTGGACCATCTGTCACCAAGTACGAAGTAAAACCTGCTGTAGGTGTTCGTGTCAATCGCATTTCCAACCTAGCAGATGACTTAGCTCTTGCCTTGGCTGCTAAGGATGTCCGTATTGAGGCTCCAATTCCTGGAAAATCTCTAGTCGGAATCGAAGTGCCAAACTCTGAAATTGCCACGGTATCCTTCCGAGAACTTTGGGAGCAATCACAAACAAAACCTGAAAATCTTTTAGAAATTCCTCTTGGGAAAGCAGTTAACGGAACAGCTCGTAGTTTTGACTTAGCTAAAATGCCTCATTTGCTAGTGGCCGGTTCTACAGGTTCTGGTAAATCTGTTGCGGTTAACGGCATTATTGCAAGTATTCTGATGAAAGCACGCCCAGACCAAGTCAAATTCATGATGGTCGATCCAAAGATGGTTGAGCTTTCAGTCTACAACGATATCCCTCATCTCTTGATTCCAGTTGTGACCAACCCTCGTAAGGCTAGCAAGGCATTGCAAAAGGTTGTTGACGAGATGGAAAACCGCTATGAGCTCTTTGCTAAAGTCGGCGTTCGAAATATCGCTGGTTTCAATGCTAAGGTAGAAGAGTTTAACGCTCAGTCTGAATACAAACAAGTACCGCTACCTTTAATCGTTGTAATTGTCGATGAGTTAGCTGACCTCATGATGGTTGCCAGCAAGGAAGTAGAAGATGCTATTATCCGTCTAGGACAAAAGGCGCGTGCAGCTGGTATCCATATGATCCTTGCAACCCAACGTCCTTCAGTAGATGTTATCTCTGGTTTGATTAAGGCCAATGTTCCGTCTCGTGTAGCCTTCGCTGTTTCATCAGGAACAGACTCACGGACGATTTTGGATGAAAATGGCGCTGAGAAATTGCTTGGTCGAGGAGATATGCTCTTTAAACCAATCGATGAAAACCATCCAGTTCGTCTCCAAGGTTCCTTTATTTCAGATGATGATGTCGAGCGTATTGTAAACTTTATCAAGGCCCAAGCAGATGCTGATTACGATGAAAGCTTTGACCCAGGAGAAGTGTCTGAGACAGAAGGGGACTTTAGCTCTAGCGATGATGTCGGAGATCCGCTCTTTGAAGAAGCGAAAGCTCTTGTCATCGAAACACAAAAAGCAAGTGCATCCATGATTCAACGCCGTCTTTCAGTCGGTTTTAACCGAGCAACTCGATTGATGGAAGAATTAGAGATGGCTGGAGTTATTGGTCCTGCTGAAGGAACAAAACCTCGCAAAGTCTTACAACAATAAAAAAATAGCTTCTTTCCGAAACTGGAGAGAAGCTTTATTGTTAAGGATTTGTTTTATTGTCTGTCGCAACTGTATCAGATTGAGTAGCTCCATCAGTTTTATTTTTTTGGACGTTGTTAGAAGCTTGAGTAGTCTCTTCTGATTGAACATTATTGTTTTTATCGTCAACTCCACTATTTGCAGAATTAGTATCTTGGTTACTTCCTTGATTCTGAGCAGGAGCGTTTGATTGAGCTGGGCTTTCCTTTTGAATTTCCTTGATAATGGTTGTTTGCGGATTTGTATCTTTTTTATCCTTTTCTTTATCAAAGGCATTCATAATCGTGATGCTAGCCGTTATCAAACCTAGAATACTAGCAATCGTTGCGATTGTTTTTTGAAAAACAGTGAAGCCTTTTTTGATGTGTTCGGTCTTGGGTTTTGAACTTCTACGATAGTTAGACATAATTTCTCTCCTTTATCATGATTCATTATACTCAAAATCTTTAAAAAAAACTTAAATGAACCTGAATTGCCTTTCTTGTCGCCTGAACTGTTTCGTGTTACAATAGAAGGAGTGATTTTAGAAAGCGTGAGAAACCATGATTTACTTTGATAATTCGGCAACGACCAAGCCCTATCCAGAAGCACTTGAAACCTATATGCAGGTGTCTGCAAAAATTATTGGAAATCCTTCTAGTCTTCATCGTTTAGGAGACCAGTCTACCAGAATTTTAGATGCATCTCGTCAACAGATTGCTGATTTGATTGGTAAGAAAAGCGAAGAAATCTTCTTTACATCTGGTGGAACTGAAGGAGATAACTGGGTTATCAAAGGTGTTGCATTTGAAAAAGCACAATTTGGCAAACATATCATTGTATCTGCTATTGAGCACCCAGCAGTCAAGGAGTCGGCTCTCTGGCTCAAAACTCAAGGGTTTGAAGTAGATTTTGCACCAGTTGATGAAAGAGGCTTTGTAGATGTAGATGCCTTAGCAGGTTTACTTCGTTCTGATACCACACTAGTTTCCATCATGGCAGTCAACAATGAAATTGGCTCCATCCAGCCCATCCAAGCCATTTCAGATCTTTTAGCGGATAAACCAACCATTTCTTTCCATGTCGATGCTGTTCAGGCTTTGGCAAAAATACCAACAGAAAAGTATTTGACAGAACGAGTTGATTTTGCAACCTTCTCCAGCCATAAGTTCTATGGAGTTCGTGGGGTTGGCTTTGTCTATATCAAGTCTGGCAAGAAAATCGCCCCCCTATTAACCGGTGGTGGTCAGGAGCGCGACTATCGTTCCACAACTGAGAATGTAGCAGGAATTGCTGCAACTGCCAAGGCTTTACGTTTGGCTATGGAGAGACTGGACTTGTTTGCTAGCAAAACAAGTCAGATGAAAGAGGTCATTCGTCAAGCTCTTCTTGAATATCCAGATATTTTTGTATTTTCAGGTGAGGAAAACTTTGCGCCTCATATTCTGACCTTTGGGATTAAGGGAGTTCGTGGTGAAGTTATTGTTCACGCATTTGAAGACTATGATATTTTCATCTCTACAACCTCTGCTTGTTCGTCCAAGGCTGGAAAACCTGCTGGAACCCTGATTGCTATGGGTATCGAAAAGGATAAGGCCCAGTCAGCAGTTCGTCTAAGCCTGGATTTAGAAAATGATATGAGTCAGGTGGAGCAGTTCTTGACCAAGTTAAAATTAATCTACAATCAAACTAAAAAAGTAAGATAGGAGTATTCATGCAGTATTCAGAAATTATGATTCGCTATGGTGAGCTTTCAACCAAGGGTAAAAACCGTATGCGTTTCATCAATAAACTACGTAATAATATCTCAGATGTTTTGTCCATCTATCCTCAAGTCAAAGTCACAGCAGACCGTGATCGTGCCCACGCTTATCTAAATGGGGCAGATTATGAACCGGTGGCAGAATCTCTCAAGCAAGTTTTCGGGATTCAAAACTTTTCTCCAGTGTATAAAGTTGAAAAATCCGTAGAAGTTCTTAGGTCTGCTGTTCAAGAGATTATGAAGGACATCTACAAGGAAGGGATGACTTTTAAAATCTCAAGTAAGCGTAGCGACCACAACTTTGAGCTAGACAGTCGAGAACTCAACCAAACTCTCGGTGGAGCAGTATTTGATGCTATTCAAAATGTGCAGGCACAAATGAAAAATCCTGACATTAACCTTCAAGTGGAGATTCGTGAGGAAGCAGCCTATCTTTCTTATGAAACCATTCGTGGTGCAGGTGGTCTGCCAGTTGGAACTTCTGGTAAAGGCATGCTCATGTTATCAGGAGGGATTGACTCGCCAGTTGCTGGATATCTAGCTCTAAAACGTGGAGTGGATATCGAGGCTGTTCACTTTGCGAGCCCACCGTACACCAGTCCAGGTGCCCTCAAGAAAGCGCAGGATTTGACTCGTAAATTGACCAAGTTTGGTGGAAATATCCAGTTTATCGAAGTACCTTTTACGGAGATTCAAGAAGAAATCAAGGCTAAGGCTCCAGAAGCTTATCTCATGACCCTGACTCGTCGCTTTATGATGCGCATTACAGATCGTATCCGTGAGGTCCGAAATGGTTTGGTCATCATCAATGGTGAAAGTCTTGGTCAGGTAGCTAGCCAAACCCTGGAGAGCATGCAAGCCATCAACGCAGTGACCAACACACCAATCATTCGTCCAGTTGTAACTATGGACAAGCTAGAAATCATTGATATTGCGCAAGAAATTGATACCTTTGAAATCTCTATCCAGCCCTTTGAAGACTGTTGTACGATTTTTGCACCCGATCGTCCGAAGACAAATCCTAAGATTAAGAATGCAGAGCAGTATGAAGCTCGAATGGATGTCGAAGGTTTGGTTGAGAGAGCAGTAGCGGGAATTATGATTACTGAAATTACACCTCAGGCTGAGAAGGATGCAGTCGATGAGTTAATCGATGATCTCCTTTAATCAGAAAAACCAGAGGAAAAGATAAAATAAGTAAAAAAAGTTAGTTTATTGTCTTAAATTTGGACGGAAACTGACTTTTTTTCTATTTTTATGATATAATTAGGTAAAATTTTGAATATAGAGAGTTTTCTGACAATGAATCAATCTTATTTTTATTTAAAAATGCGAGAGCATAAATTGGTGGTTCCCTACACAGGTAAGGAGCGCCGCGTACGTGTTCTCCTCCCAAAAAACTATGAGAAAGATACGGATAGAAGTTATCCAGTCGTGTATTTCCATGATGGACAAAACGTCTTTTATAGTAAGGAATCCTACGTCGGCCATTCCTGGAAGATTATCCCAGCCATCAAGCGAAATCCGGATATCAGTCGCATGATTATCGTGGCTATTGACAATGATGGACTTGGACGGATGAACGAGTATGCAGCATGGAAATTCCAAGAGTCTAACATCCCTGGTCAACAATTTGGTGGTAAAGGTGTCGAGTACGCAGAGTTTGTCATGGAAGTGGTTAAGCCCTTTATTGATGAAAACTATCGGACAAAATCAGACTGTAAACACACTGCTATGATAGGATCTTCACTTGGCGGGAATATTACCCAGTTTATCGGCTTGGAGTATCAAGACCAGATTGGTTGCTTGGGAGTTTTCTCATCAGCTAATTGGTTGCATCAAGAAGCCTTTGATCGCTATATCGAGCGTAAAAAACTTTTGCCTGACCAACGAATCTTTATCTATGTTGGAACGGAAGAAGCAGATGACACAGATAAGACCCTAATGGCTGGCAATATTAAGCAGGCCTATATCGACTCTTCCCTTCGCTATTATCATGATTTGATAGCAGGAGGAGTGCAGTTGGAAAATCTCTTGCTCAAGGTTCAGGCTGGAGCCATTCACCATGAAGTGCCATGGTCAGAAAATCTTCCAGCTTGCCTACGCTTTTTTGCAGAAAATTGGTAAATAGTATAAAGGAGACAGGATATGAATATTGAATATCTAAGCCACTGGAGTGGACATCTAAATCGTGAAATGTATGTAAACCGATACGGACATGCGGGTATCCCTATTGTAGTCTTTCCTTCTTCAGGTGGTAGCCACAATGAATACTATGATTTTGGCATGATTGATGCATGTGGATCTTTTATTGAGGAGGGCCGTGTTCAGTTCTTTACACTTTCAAGTGTCGATAGCGAGAGCTGGCTTGCGACATGGAAAAACGGGCATGACCAAGCTGAAATGCACCGCTCCTATGAACGATATGTCATTGAAGAAGCCATTCCTTTTATCAAGCATAAAACAGGTTGGTTCGACGGTATGATGACGACAGGATGCTCTATGGGAGCTTATCATGCCCTCAACTTCTTCCTACAACACCCGGATGTCTTCACGAAAGTGATTGCCCTTAGTGGTGTTTACGATGCACGTTTCTTTGTTGGTGATTACTACAATGATGATGCCATCTATCAAAATTCACCAGTAGATTATATCTGGAATCAAAATGATGGCTGGTTCATCGATCGTTACCGTCAAGCTGAAATTGTGATCTGTACGGGACTAGGTGCATGGGAACATGATGGCTTACCTTCTTACTACAAACTCAAAGAAGCCTTTGATCAAAAACAAATTCCAGCCTGGTTTGCAGAATGGGGACATGATGTCGCCCATGACTGGAATTGGTGGCGCAAACAAATGCCTTATTTCCTTGGTCACATGAGTCTATAAAAGGAGTCGCTTATGAATTATCTTGTAATTTCACCCTATTACCCACAAAATTTCCAACAATTTAGTATTGAACTAGCTAATAAAGGAATCACCGTTCTAGGGATTGGGCAAGAACCCTACGAACAACTAGATGAACCATTGCGCAATAGCTTGACTGAGTATTTCCGAGTTGATAATCTTGAAAATATCGATGAGGTTAAACGTGCAGTTGCTTTTCTTTTCTACAAACATGGTCCAATTGACCGCATTGAATCACACAATGAATACTGGCTAGAGTTGGACGCTGCCCTTCGTGAACAATTCAATGTCTTTGGTGCCAAACCAGAAGACCTCAAGAAGACTAAGTTCAAGTCTGAAATGAAGAAACTCTTCAAAAAAGCAGGAGTTCCAGTTGTGCCTGGTGCTGTTATTGAAACAGAAGCAGATGTTGATAAAGCTGTGAAAGAAATTGGCCTTCCCATGATTGCCAAACCTGACAATGGAGTGGGAGCTGCCGCAACCTTCAAACTTGAAACAGAAGATGATGTTAATCACTTTAAGGCTGAATGGGATCACTCAACCGTTTATTTCTTTGAAAAATTTGTTACCTCTAGTGAGATCTGTACCTTCGATGGTTTGGTAGATAGAGATGGAAATATTGTCTTTTCTACGACCTTTGACTACGCACACACCCCCCTAGATCTCATGATCTACAAGATGGACAATTCTTATTATGTTCTCAAGGAGATGGATCCAAAATTGCGTAAATATGGTGAGGCAATTGTCAAAGAATTTGGTATGAAGGAACGTTTCTTCCATATTGAGTTCTTCCGTGAGGGTGATGATTATATCGCCATTGAATACAATAACCGTCCAGCGGGTGGCTTCACCATTGATGTCTATAACTATGCCCATTCTTTTGACTTGTATAAGGGCTATGCAGCTATCGTTGCAGGTGAACCATTCCCTGCTTCTCAATTCGAGCCACTATACTGTTTGGCGACGTCACGTCGTGCCAACGCCAATTATGTTTATTCTGAAGAAGACTTGCTCGCCAAGTATGGTCAGCAATTCAAGGTCAAGAAAATCATGCCTGCAGCCTTTGCTGAATTGCAAGGAGACTATCTCTATATGCTAACGACACCAAGTCGTGAAGAAATGGAACAAATGATTAAGGACTTTGGACAACGTCAAGGATAATTGAAATGAAGGCTTAACAAACTCACTTTGTTAGGTCTTTTTTGAAGAGTGAAAATAAAAGCGTTTTCTCCTTGGATTCTTTTAGAAAATCTGTTGCTAAAAGGTTTAAAAATTGATAGAATAGGGATTGTCTAAAAAATATTAAGGAGAATCTATCAATGGATTTCACATGGGCAGTCAAATATGCCACTGAATTTTTGGGAACAGCCATCTTGATTATCTTGGGTAATGGTGCAGTTGCCAACGTTGAACTTAAAGGTACGAAAGGTCACCAAAGTGGCTGGCTCGTTATCGCTGTTGGTTACGGTATGGGGGTTATGATCCCTGCCTTGATGTTTGGTAATGTTTCTGGTAACCACATCAACCCAGCCTTCACTCTTGGACTTGCAGTTAGCGGTCTCTTCCCTTGGTCACAAGTAGCACAATACATCATCGCACAAGTCTTGGGAGCAATCTTCGGACAAGCCTTGGTTGTTGCGACTCACCGTCCATACTACTTGAAGACAGAAAACCCAAACAACATTTTGGGAACTTTCTCAACAATTTCAAGTATCGACCACGGAACAAAAGAATCACGCTTTGCAGCAACAGTTAACGGTTTTATCAACGAGTTCGTTGGTTCATTCGTTCTCTTCTTTGCAGCACTTGGTATGACAAAGAACTTCTTTGGTGCTGAATTGCTTTCTAAAGCTCAAGGAATGATTAATGATCAAGTGGCACAAGCGACTGCTCAAGGTCAAACTATTCCTCAAGAACAAGTCACTGCAGCTCTTGAACAAGCAAAAACTCAAGTAGCTCCATTCTTGTCACCAGGTCTTGCTGTTGGACACTTGGCTCTTGGTTTCCTCGTAATGGCTTTGGTAACATCTCTTGGTGGACCTACAGGACCAGGTTTGAACCCAGCTCGTGACTTTGGACCACGTCTCCTTCACGCAGTGCTTCCAAAATCAATCCTTGGTGAACACAAGGGTGATTCAAAATGGTGGTATGCTTGGGTAC
>CAUUTJ010000033.1:0-18663 GCA_963548045.1 uncultured Streptococcus sp. | reverse complement strand
AAAATGAAGGGGAAGTGTAGTTTAAAGATGAAAAAAATCGCTTTAGTGAAATGGATTTTGGATGAGTCTGGTGGTGGCGAGCGTGTGGCTGTATCCTTAGCTAACGAACTCACAAAAAAGTATGAAGTTCATTTGATTGGAATTACAACAAAACAATCAAACCTGTTTTTTAAAATCAATTCTCAAGTAAAATACTCCAATTTTTTTGACCATAGAGTACGCTTGTCTAAGAATATTCTAAAAATCTCTAAAATGTTAAAAAAATATTTTATAGATAATGAGATAGCAGTTGCCTTCGGGATAGGCATATCCGCCAATGTATTTTTATCTTTGGCAGGAAAGGGAATTTCTACTAAAGTAGTTTTGTGTGATCATACAAATTCAATTACTGATAATAGAGAGTTTTCTCAGAAAGTCCAAAGATATGTAGGAACAAAGCTTGCTGACAAGATTGTTACTCTCACACAAGAAGATCGTAGAAATTATATTAAAAAATACGGTATCAATGAGAAAAAGATTGATTACATTTATAATTGGAAAGAAGATGGTCAATCCAATGTGACTTATAACAATGAGTCGACTAAACTTGTAACAGTTGGTCGCTTTGATTCCCAAAAAGGATATGATTACCTTGTTCAAGTTGCCAAAAAGGTTTTGTCTGAGAAGTCTGATTGGACCTGGGAAATTTACGGTTCCGGCAATCAAGATGAAGTAGACAAAATCAAGGAACTAATCAAGGAAAATAATTTACAGGATAAGTTATTGATTAAAGGACTTAAAAAAAATCAGGATCTAATATATGGGGATAAAGGGATTTACGTCATGACTTCTCGTTACGAAGGCTTGCCCTTGGTATTGTTAGAAGCTCAGCAATACAATCTTCCTATCGTTAGTTTCTGTTGTCCGACGGGGCCTAGTGAGATTGTCGAAAATGGTGTCAATGGATTTTTGGTAGATTGTTATGATACTGATAAGATGACTGAAAAACTTCTCAAATTAATGGAAAATGAAAGCTTGCGACATTCTTTTTCAGCACATGCTAAAGACAATATGGATAAATTTGATAAAAATAGAATACTTAATCAGTGGATTGAATTGATTGAAACGATTTAGGAGATAAAATGAAAGATTGTTTGTTAACAATTGTAATGCCCAGTTATAATATTCAGGACTACCTTTCAAAAGGGATTCAATCCTTTCAACAAGTAGACTCAAAGTACAAAGAAAAATTTGAGGTTTTAATTATAAACGATGGTAGTACAGATGATACAGAAAAAGTAGCAGAAGAAGTTTTAGGGAAAGATCCTCTACTGAATGGACGAGTGATAACAAAAGAAAATGGTGGACATGGCTCAACCATCAATCGTGGTATCCAAGAAGCAAAAGGGAAATTTTTTAAAGTTATTGACGGGGATGATTGGGTTATCCCGTCAGAATTTGAAAAATTTTTGGATAGTCTTGAAACTACTGATGCAGAAATGATTATTACCGATTTTACGGAACAACATGTATATAATGGTACTGCTATCCGAAATGATTTTATTAATAAATATAAAGTTGGTAAGACATATACGGGAATTCCTGATGTACGAATTCCGATGCATTCAGTTACTTATAAAACATCTATCTTATCGAAGAATAACATTCGATTGAGTGAAAAAACTTTTTACGTTGACATGCAGTACACTCTATTTCCCTTAGAGTATGTTCATAGTTTTATCTACTGGAATTACGATGTTTATCAATACTATATTGGAAGACCTGAACAGAGTATGAATATCGAGAGTATGAAGCGCAATGTTCGTCATCATTTGATTGTAACTAATTCTATTTTAGACTACTATTCTAGAATAAAAGATAATATTGTTTTAGAGAAAGTCGTTGCAGATGTTCTAGAATATTTGATTAGCTTGCAGGTAGATTTGTCCTGGATGGTTGATGGTTCGGAGACGCTTTCAAGAGACCTTTATAGTAAAATCCAACAAAGTTCTTATAACTATAATCCTACGAAAAGATTTGATAAATTATCTTATCTAAACTATAAAACCAACTATACTCTAGGTTTTATTTTAAATCCAATCTTGAAGAAGTACTCTAAGAAGAAAGAAAAAGAGAGAGGGATTTAGAATGTTTATCAGCATTGTTGTTCCGATATACAATGTTGCAGATTATTTGCACTATGCGATAGATAGCCTAATGAAACAGACCTATCAAAACTTTGAAGTAATCCTAGTAAATGACGGTTCAACAGATGATTCTCCTCACTTATGTGAGGACTATGCAAATAGATATGAAAATATCCATGTTTTTCATAAAGAAAATGGCGGTTTGTCTGATGCACGTAATTTCGGAGTTTCAAAAGCGAAGTCAGATTGGATTTTCTTCTTAGATCCGGATGATTACATTGAAGACTTTACTATTGAATTAATCGTGAAGATTCAAGAGATTCATCATGCAGACTTAATTTCAACTAAAGTAAAAGCAACGTCTAAATATAATGCATATGCCTCTTATAAATTGCAAGAGTCAGACTACAAAGATTTAGTTCCATTCACAAAAGAAAAGGCTCTAGAGGCAATGTTGGATGATAAATTTGCAACGGTTTCCGCTTGTGCTAAACTCTATCATAGAAGTATCCTGGAGAAAGTTCCTTTTCCAGTTGGGAAAATTTATGAAGATTTTTATGTTGTAGGGCAACACCTTGCTCTTGCAGATAAAATTATTATTAGTCCGCTTGAAACATATAATTATTATCGAAGAGAGGGAAGTATTGTCCGTTCAACATTTACTGAAAAAAGGTACGAATTCTTCGATGCTGTTGCTAAAAATGAAGAAGTAGTTAGGAAAGAATATATTCAAAACGAAGAACTGCTCCAATCATTGCAAGCGAAAAAAATATTAGGTGGTTTTGTAGTGATTGGGGCAAAAGCTGACTCAGGCTTAAAAGATTTTTCAAAAGATAAAGAGTTGTTGAAAGTCGAAATGAGTGAGTTGCTAAAAAATAGTAAGCTATCATGGAAAGTAAAACTAAAATACCTTATTTTTATGTTTAGCCCTAAATTGTATTTGTTGCTACGATAGTATCGTGCATAAAACCAATTTAATTTGCAACAAATATCAAAAAAATTGTAGGAAAGAGGAAATATGATAGAAGCTTTTAGAATAATTGCTCATTGTAAGTCTGTTCGGTCACAATTTCTAATTTCACGGATTGATTACAAATAGGACGGATTGACATGAAAGTATTAAAAAACTACGCCTACAATCTTTCTTATCAATTGTTGGTGATTATACTCCCGATTATTACAACTCCCTATGTGACACGGGTTTTTTCTTCGGATGATTTAGGGACGTATGGTTATTTTAATTCCATCGTTACTTACTTCATCCTCTTAGCGACCCTGGGAGTTGCCAACTATGGAACTAAGGTCATTTCAGGGCATCGCAAGGAAATCGAAAAAAACTTTTGGGGAATCTACTCCCTGCAATTAGGTGCAACTCTTCTTTCTCTAACCTTGTATGGCCTTCTTTGTCTGGCTCTTCCCTTTATGCAAAATCCGGTAGCCTACATTCTAGGCTTGAGTTTAGTTTCTAAAGGTTTAGACATCTCTTGGCTCTTTCAAGGGTTGGAGGATTTTCGAAAGATTACTGTTCGAAACATCACGGTTAAAATCGTTGGGGTTACCTCTATCTTTCTCTTTGTCAAGTCTGCAAATGATCTTTACCTCTATGTTTTTTTACTAACCATATTTGAACTTTTGGGGCAACTAAGTATGTGGTTGCCTGCTCGAGAGTTTATCGGTAGACCTCATTTTGACATAGAATATGCTAGGCATCATTTGAAACCCGTCATACTATTATTCCTTCCCCAAGTGGCGATTTCTTTGTATGTTACCTTAGACCGTACCATGCTTGGAGCCTTAGCTTCTACAAAGGATGTAGGGATTTATGACCAGGCCTTGAAATTGGTCAATATTCTGTTGACCCTAGTAACGTCTCTAGGAAGTGTTATGTTACCTCGTGTTGCGCATTTATTAGCCACAGGTGATCATAAGGCAGTCAATAAGATGCATGAAATGTCCTTCCTCATTTATAATCTAGTCATTTTTCCAATGATGGCAGGGATCTTGATTGTCAATGATGATTTTGTTCAGTTTTTCCTTGGTCAAGATTTTCAGGATGCACGCTATGCAATTGCCATTATGATCTTCCGTATGTTCTTCATCGGATGGACCAATATTATGGGAATTCAGATATTGATCCCTCATAACAGAAATAAAGAATTCATGATTTCAACAACGGCTCCTGCAATTATCAGTGTAGGATTAAACTTATTATTCCTTCCTAAACTTGGTTATATCGGAGCAGCCATTGTTTCTGTCTTAACAGAGGCGCTAGTGTGGGCAATTCAATTGTACTTTACCCGCAGATACCTAAAAGAAGTTCCTATTATTGGATCTATGACAAAAATTGTCCTAGCATCAGCTATCATGTATGGCATTTTGCTAGGTTCAAAAACAGTTATACATTTTTCGCCAACCCTAAATGTTCTAGTTTTTGCAGTGCTTGGCGGAATTATTTATCTTTTTGCAATTCTATCTTTGAAAGTGGTAGATGTAAAAGAATTAAAACAAATCATTGGGAAAAAATAGAATGCATAAAACTCGGAATATTAATTTAGATTTAATAAAAGTGCTAGCATGTATTGGAGTTGTTTTACTTCATACAACAATGATTGGATTTAAAGACACAGGGTCTTGGAATCTTTTGGCGTATTTATATTACTTAGGTACCTACTCTATACCTCTGTTTTTTATGGTCAATGGTTATTTATTGTTAGGAAAGAGTAATATAACCTATTCCTACATACTGCAGAAAGTCAAATGGATTTTAATAATAGTATCATCATGGACTACTATCATTTGGCTATTTAAAAGAGACTTTACAGTTAATCCAATAAAAAAATTTGTAGGCTCTCTGTTGCAAAAAGGGTATTTCTCTCAGTTCTGGTTTTTTGGTGCACTAATACTTATTTATTTATGCCTACCTGTTTTGAAAAAAATTCTGAACTCAAAAAGAAAATATTTATACATTCTATCTTGCCTTATCGCTATTGGTTTAATGTTTGAGTTAGCAAATATTATACTTCAAATGCCGTTACAGTCATATGTTATACAAACCTTTAGGTTATGGACGTGGTTTTTCTACTACCTGTTAGGAGGTTTGCTAGCTCAATTTGATAAAGATTTTATAAAAAATGGGTTTAAGAGATGGATGAAAGTAGCTGCAATAATGTTGCTGTTGATTTCCCCAGTAATACTATTTTTCTTAGCAAAAACCATTTACCATAATCTTTTTGCTGAATATTTTTATGATATTCTATTTGTTAAGATTGCAAGTTTAGGAATTTTCTTGACGGTATTTGCACTTTCTTTGGATGAAAATAAAAGCAAATGGATTGTTACACTTTCTAATCAAACAATGGGAGTTTTTATAGTACATACTTATGTTATGAAAGTGTTAGAAAAACTACTTGGTTTTAGTTATACAGGTGCATATTTGCTTTTTCCGATATTCACTTTATGTATAAGTTTTATTGTTATTAGTTTATTAATGAAAATTCCTTATTTCAATCGAATCGTCAAATTATAAAAAGGAGAATAAAATGTACGACTATCTTATCGTTGGTGCAGGTTTGTCTGGAGCAATCTTCGCACACGAAGCAACGAAACGCGGTAAAAAAGTAAAAGTGATTGACAAGCGTGATCACATCGGTGGTAATATCTACTGTGAAAATATTGAAGGCATCAACGTTCATAAGTACGGTGCCCACATTTTCCATACGTCCAACAAAAAAGTGTGGGACTATGTCAACCAATTCGCTGAATTCAACAACTATATCAATTCACCGGTTGCTAACTACAAGGGGAGCCTCTACAATCTTCCTTTCAATATGAACACCTTCTATGCTATGTGGGGGACCAAGACTCCTCAAGAAGTTAAGAACAAGATTGCAGAGCAAACGGCTGATATGAAGGATGTTGAGCCGAAGAACTTGGAAGAACAAGCTATCAAGTTGATTGGTCCAGATATCTACGAAAAGTTGATTAAGGGATATACTGAAAAACAATGGGGACGTTCTGCCACAGACCTTCCACCATTTATCATCAAACGTCTTCCAGTTCGTTTGACCTTTGATAACAACTACTTTAATGACCGTTACCAAGGAATTCCAATCGGTGGATACAACGTCATCATTGAAAACATGCTAGGCGATGTGGAAGTAGAGCTTGGGGTGGATTTCTTTGCCAATCGTGAAGAGCTTGAAGCGTCAGCTGAAAAAGTTGTCTTCACAGGTATGATTGACCAGTTCTTTGACTACAAACATGGTGCATTGGAATACCGTAGTCTTCGATTCGAGCATGAAACTTTGGATGAAGAAAACTATCAAGGTAATGCCGTGGTTAATTACACAGAACGTGAGATTCCTTATACTCGTATCATCGAACACAAGCACTTCGAGTATGGTACACAACCTAAAACAGTTATCACACGTGAATACCCAGCTGATTGGAAACGTGGAGACGAACCATATTACCCAATCAACGATGAAAAGAACAACGCTATGTTTTCTAAGTACCAAGAAGAAGCAGCCAAAAATGACAAGGTTATCTTCTGTGGGCGCCTAGCTGACTATAAATACTACGACATGCACGTGGTTATTGAGCGTGCCTTAGAAGTCGTAGCAAATGAGTTTTCATAAAAAGAAGCTAGATTTTAGCTTCTTTTTGTCTTTAAAAGACAGAAATATCCGTGCGTAGTAAGAAATGTTAATTCCTATTACAAAAATGAATGATTCATGAATGAATTTGGATAAAATTTCTATGGGGAAACAGTTGATTTTCAGAATAATTTTCAGTATTTTTGATAGTTTTACACTATTTTTTGACAAAAAATATAAAATTTAGGACTTGTAATGGAATATTAAAATAAATTTAATGAAAAACCTTCGATAAAATCATAAAAAAATGGCCACGAATCAGATTTTTGTGATATAATATTCTGTGAATAGCTATGCCTTCTTGTAGCTGTTAAAAAAATCAAAGTGTGAAACTTGGAAGATAGAGAGGACGCAATGTAATGACTAGAAATGGTTTCTTTACAGGCTTAGATATTGGTACGAGCTCAATTAAAGTGTTAGTTGCTGAGCTTGTAGATGGTGAAGTAAATGTAATCGGTGTTAGTAACGCCAAAAGTAAAGGTGTCAAGGATGGAATTATCGTTGACATCGAAGCCGCAGCAACGGCTATCAAATCTGCTATTTCTCAAGCAGAAGAAAAAGCAGGGATTTCAATCAAGTCTGTAAACGTTGGACTTCCAGCGAACTTGTTGCAGGTTGAACCAACTCAAGGAATGATTCCTGTAACGTCAGACACAAAAGAAATTACAGATCAAGACGTTGAAAATGTTGTTAAATCTGCTTTGACAAAGAGCATGACGCCAGATCGCGAAGTAATCACTTTTGTACCAGAAGAATTTGTGGTTGACGGTTTCCAAGGTATTCGTGACCCACGTGGTATGATGGGTGTTCGTTTGGAAATGCGTGGACTTCTCTATACAGGTCCAAGAACCATTCTTCACAACCTTCGTAAAACTGTAGAACGTGTTGGAGTTCAGGTCGATAACGTGATTATTTCACCGCTTGCTATTGTAAACTCTGTACTTAACGAAGGCGAACGTGAATTTGGAGCGACTGTTATTGATATGGGTGGTGGCCAAACAAGTGTTGCTACTATCCGTAATCAAGAACTTCAATACACAAATGTTTACCAAGAAGGTGGCGATTACGTCACAAAAGACATTTCAAAAGTTCTTAAAACTTCTAAGAAGATCGCAGAAGGCTTGAAACTTAACTACGGTGAAGCTTACCCGCAACTTGCAAGCAAAGAGACTTTCCAAGTTGAAGTTATTGGGGAAGTAGAACCTGTTGAGGTTACTGAAGAGTACTTGTCTCAAATCATTTCAGCTAGATTGAAACACATCTTCGAACAAATCAAACAAGATTTGGAAAGAAGACATTTGCTAGACTTGCCAGGCGGCATTGCTCTGATTGGTGGAAATGCTATTCTACCAGGTGTTGTTGAGCTTGCCCAAGAAGTGCTTGGAGTGCGTGTGAAACTATACGTACCAAACCAAGTAGGTATCCGCAATCCAGCATTTGCCCATGTGATTAGTCTGTCTGAATACGCTGGAAGTCTTACAGAAGTTAATGTTTTGGCTCAACGAGCTATCAGAGGAGATCAAGTCTTGCGTCAACAACCAATTGACTTCAGAACTCCAAGTCAGGAAAAACCTGCAACTTCTCAACGTTCAGTATTTGGAACAACTTCAACTGAATCAGCTGAATCAACTTATTCGACTGACTCAACACTTCCAAATCAATCAGAAGAAAAGCCGAAATTGACTGAACGATTCCGTAGTTTGATCGGAAGCATGTTTGATGAATAGGATAGAGGAATAAAATATGACATTTTCATTTGATACAGCAGCAGCACAAGGTGCAGTAATTAAAGTAATTGGTGTCGGTGGTGGCGGAGGAAACGCCATTAACCGCATGGTTGACGAAGGCGTTTCAGGTGTTGAGTTCATTGCAGCCAACACAGATGTACAAGCTTTGAGCAGTACAAAAGCTGAAACAGTTATCCAGCTTGGCCCTAAATTAACTCGTGGACTTGGTGCTGGAGGACAACCTGAAGTTGGTCGCAAGGCTGCTGAAGAAAGCGAAGAAGTAATCACTGAAGCAATCAGTGGAGCAGATATGGTCTTCATCACTGCTGGTATGGGTGGTGGTTCTGGTACAGGTGCTGCACCAGTTATCGCTCGTATCGCTAAAGGTTTAGGCGCTTTGACTGTTGGTGTGGTAACACGTCCATTCGGTTTTGAAGGAAGTAAACGTGGTCAATTCGCAGTTGAAGGTATTAACGAACTTCGCGAACATGTTGATACTCTTTTGATTATCTCAAACAACAATTTGTTAGAAATCGTTGATAAGAAAACTCCACTTCTTGAAGCTTTGTCTGAAGCAGATAACGTTCTTCGCCAAGGTGTTCAAGGGATTACAGATTTGATTACAAATCCTGGTTTGATCAACTTGGACTTTGCAGACGTGAAGACAGTAATGGCAAACAAAGGAAATGCCCTCATGGGTATCGGTATCGGTAGCGGAGAAGAGCGTGTTATTGAAGCGGCTCGTAAAGCTATCTACTCACCACTCCTTGAAACAACAATCGATGGAGCAGAAGACGTTATCGTTAACGTAACTGGTGGTTTGGATATGACCTTGATTGAAGCTGAAGAAGCTTCAGAAATAGTTAACCAAGCTGCTGGACACGGTGTAAACATCTGGCTCGGTACTTCTATTGATGAATCAATGAAAGATGAAATCCGTGTAACTGTTGTTGCTACTGGAGTTCGTCAAGATGCAGTTGAAAAAGTGGTAGCACCACAACCAAGACAAGCATCATTCCGTGAACCAGCAAGAACTGGACACACCCACACTTACGACCGTCATTTTGATTTAGCTGAAACAGCTGAACTTCCAACTCCTTCTCAACGTCATTCTGAAGCACCTAAGGCATCAGCTTTCGGTGATTGGGACTTGAGACGTGATTCAATCGTTCGTCAAGGTGAATCAGTCGTATCACCAGTTGAGCGTTTCGAAGCACCATCTTCTGATGATGATGAGTTAGAAACACCACCATTCTTTAAAAACCGTTAATAGAGATGGATTTAAAAGAAAACACAAATCAGGTATTTCAACAGGTTACCAAAGCAATTACAGAAGCCGGCCGTGAAGACGGTTCGGTTTCTGTAATTGCAGTAACAAAATATGTTGATATTGCAACCGCAGCTAATTTGATCGGCCAAGGAGTTCAACACATCGGTGAAAACCGTGTCGACAAATTTCTTGAAAAGTATCATGCTTTAAGTGATAAAGATGTTACTTGGCACTTGATTGGTAGCTTACAAAGAAGAAAAGTCAAGGATATTATTCCTTTTGTTGATTATTTTCACGCTTTAGATTCTTTGAAATTAGCTCAAGAGATTCAAAAACGTGCCAATCGTAAGGTTAAATGTTTTTTGCAGGTCAATATTTCTGGAGAAGAAAGCAAGCATGGTTTTTCGAAAGAAGAACTTTTGGCGGTCTTACCAGACTTGTCAAGCTTGGATCAAATAGAGTATGTTGGTCTTATGACTATGGCTCCATTTGAAGCTCAAACAGAAGAGTTGCAAAAAATCTTTAAAGAAACGCAAGAGTTGCAACAATATATTCGTGAACAACAACTCCCCAATATGCCAATGACAGAATTAAGTATGGGAATGAGTCGTGACTATAAAGAAGCGATTCAGTGTGGCTCGACTTATGTTCGAATTGGTACAGCATTTTTTAAATAGGAAATAATCATGTCATTAAAAGATAAATTTGATAAATTTATAGATTACTTTACAGAAGATGGAGATGAAGTTGCTTCAGATGTTGTAGCTGCACGTTCTGAACGTCCACTAGCTTCAGTTCCTCCAAAGAGAGAATTGCCTCAGCAAGCTTCTGCTGCTCAAGAATCTTCACCAGTTGAGACAAAAGAGAAGAATATTACAAAACTTCATGCTCGTCAACAGCAATTAGCAATTGAGAGTCATCGCAGTACTGAAAAAGTAACCATCGATGTTCGTTATCCACGTCGTTACGAAGATGCAACAGATATTGTTGATTTGTTGGCTGGTAACGAGAGTATTTTGATTGACTTTCAATATATGACAGAAGTTCAAGCGCGTCGTTGCTTGGATTACTTGGATGGGGCACGTCATGTTCTTGCTGGTGAGTTAAGAAAAGTTGCACATACAATGTACCTTTTGACACCTGTAGGTGTTGTGGTAAATATTGAAGATATTCGTTTACCTGAAGAAACTCAAAGTGAAGAGTACGACTTTGACATGAAGAGAAATAGAGTACGTTAATGTTTCTAATAATTCGTTTTATCCAAAATGCTACAGATATCTATTCAATGATACTTGTAGCTTTTGCGCTATTATCATGGTTTCCAAATGCCTATAATACTCAGTTGGGGAAATTTTTGGAAACTTTGTGTAAACCAATTCTTGAACCATTGAAACGTCTACCTCTTCAAATTGCAGGTTTGGATTTTTCTGTCTGGATTGCTCTAATTCTCATCCGTATGATTAGTCGCTATCTTATCAATTTGCTGGTTATGTTATGAGCAAAGAACTTTACCAACATTTTGCAACAGAAGATATTCCATTCATTGACAAGGGGCTAGAGTGGTTAAGACAGGTAGAAGAGCATTACGCACCGATTTTAACGCCGTTTATAAATCCTCATCAAGTTTTTATTTTAGAAACACTGGGAAATAATAGGGGAGTCAAGACTTTTACTAGTACTAGCCAAATTCCCTCAGAGTATGCTAGAGTGATTCTGGCGCCAGATTATTTTACACCAAGATTGGAAGATTTCGAAATGGCCTTGCTTGAGATTGATTATCCCAGCAAGTTTCAACAGCTAACCCATTCAAAAATTCTGGGAACGGTTCTCAATCGTCTGGGTATTGACCGTAAGTTGTTCGGTGATATCATAGTGACTGAAGAAAAGGCTCAGATTATTGTGGATCGGAGATTTATTGCCTTGTTCCAGGATGGGATTCAAAAAATTTCCAAGATACCTGTAACATTAGAGGAACGTCCTTTTTCAGATATAATAGAATCAAAAAACGAATATCAAGAAAAGGAAATCCTAGTTTCAAGTTTTCGTCTAGATACTTTCTTATCAAGTATATTGAAATTATCTCGTTCACAAACTTTAGCTCTAGTTGAAAAGAAGTTGGTTCAAGTCAATTATCATATAGTTGAAAAATCTGACTACCAAGTAAAAGTTGGGGATCTGATAAGTGTCAGACGGTTTGGCCGAATCATCTTGCTTAAAGAAAACGGTCAAACGAAGAAAGATAAGAAAAAATTAACAGTTCAGCTACTATTAAGTAAGTGAGAAAAAATATGTCGATTACACCGCAAGATATTGTTGATAAAGCTTTCTCAACAAAATTCCGAGGCTATGATAAGGAAGAAGTTGACGAATTTTTAGATAAAATTTATATTGATTACGAGGAATTAACCCGTTACAAGGATGAGACGGAACGTTATATTAAACGACTAGAAGAACGTCTGTCCTATTATACGAATGATATTCCTAAGAGAACAGTAACAAACGACCAAGAGCAAGAACCAGAAGCAATGAATGATTCTATTTTTTATTAAGTAAGTGAGGAAAAATATGCCAATTACATCGTTAGAAATTAAGGACAAAACCTTTGGTGTTCAGTTTAGAGGTTTTAATCGTGAAGAAGTTGATGAATTTTTAGATATTGTTGTTCGTGACTATGAAGATTTGGTTCGTAGCAATCATGAAAAAGATCAACATATTAAAAATTTAGAAGATCGTCTATCATATTTTGATGAAATCAAAGATTCATTGAGCCAGTCAGTTTTAATCGCTCAAGATACAGCTGAGCGTGTAAAACAAGCAGCCAACGATCGTTCTCACAACATTATTCAACAAGCTGAACAAGATGCACAACGTTTACTTGATGAAGCTAAGTACAAAGCAAATGAAATCTTGCGACAAGCAACTGATAATGCTAAGAAAGTTGCTGTGGAAACTGAAGAGTTGAAGAATAAGAGTCGTGTCTTCCACCAACGCTTGAAATCAACTATCGAAAGCCAATTGGCCATTGTTGATTCATCTGAGTGGGAAGAGATTTTACGTCCAACTGCAACTTATCTTCAAACGAGTGACGAAGCATTCAAGGAAGTTGTTGAAGAAGTATTGGGTGAAGCAACATATTCATATCATGAAGAAGACCCAATTGACATGACTCGTCAATTCTCTCCTGAAGAAGTTGCAGAATTTCAAGCACGTATTGAAGCAGCTAATAAGGAATTATTAGAAGCTCAACAAGCTACTGCAAATCAAGATGTTGAAGAGACAACTGAACCTGAAGTTGAAGTTCAGCCAGTTGTTGAAACTCCTGTTGAATCTGCTAATGATGAAGAACCTCAAGATGATGCTAATACTCAACAAGAGTCAGTTCTAATTTTATAAGATTTTAGTAGAGAACAAGGATTTATCAAATATATTTCTAGCGAGTAGGAGATGGTGGAAGTCCTACAATCCCTGTTGGTAAATTTATCCTCTCTTAGTATCAAGTCTGAAATGAGTAAGACTTGACGTTACCCACGTTACGGGAAAAGAGGGAAAAAGCAAGGTCTTTTTCCGAACAAAGGTGGTACCACGATTTTCGTCCTTTTTGCGAGTCGTGGTTTTTATTTTTTCAATTTACATTAAAGGAGTAATAATGAAACTAAAAGAAACCCTCAATCTTGGGAAAACAGAATTTCCAATGCGTGCCGGTCTTCCAACCAAAGAGCCAGTTTGGCAAAAAGAATGGGAAGATGCAAAATTGTATCAACGCCGTCAAGAGTTGAATGAAGGAAAACCGCATTTTACACTTCATGATGGACCTCCGTATGCCAATGGAAACATTCACGTAGGACATGCTATGAACAAGATTTCAAAAGATATCATTGTTCGTTCTAAGTCTATGTCAGGCTTTTATGCCCCTTATATCCCAGGTTGGGATACCCATGGTTTGCCAATTGAGCAAGTCTTGGCTAAACAAGGCGTGAAACGTAAGGAAATGGACTTGGTTGAGTACTTGAAACTCTGCCGTGAATATGCTCTTTCTCAAGTAGATAAACAACGTGAAGACTTCAAACGTTTGGGAGTTTCAGGTGATTGGGAGAATCCGTATGTAACCTTAACTCCTGACTATGAAGCAGCTCAAATCCGTGTCTTTGGTGAAATGGCCAATAAAGGCTATATCTACCGTGGAGCTAAGCCAGTTTACTGGTCTTGGTCTTCTGAATCAGCCCTCGCTGAAGCGGAAATTGAATACCATGACTTGGTTTCTACATCACTTTACTATGCCAACAAGGTTAAAGATGGCAAAGGTGTCCTAGACACTGATACTTACATCGTGGTCTGGACAACAACTCCATTTACTGTTACAGCTTCTCGTGGATTGACAGTAGGTGCAGAGTTTGATTATGTCGTAGTGAAACCTGCTGGATCCGACCGCAAGTATGTCGTAGCATCTGATCTCTTACCAAGCCTTTCTGAAAAATTCGGTTGGGAAAATGCTGAAGTTCTTGCGACTCACCAAGGAAAAGAATTGAACCATATCGTTACAGAACACCCATGGGATACGGAAGTTGATGAATTGGTGATCCTTGGTGAGCATGTAACCCTTGATTCAGGTACTGGTATCGTCCATACCGCTCCTGGTTTTGGTGAGGATGACTACAATGTAGGGATTGCCAATGGCCTCGAAGTTGCTGTTACTGTTAACGAACGTGGAATCATGATGGAGAATGCTGGTCCTGACTTTGCAGGCCAATTCTATGACAAGGTTGTACCAACGGTTATCGAAAAACTTGGTGATTTGCTTCTTGCTCAAGAAGAAATCTCTCACTCATACCCATTTGACTGGCGTACGAAAAAACCAATTATCTGGCGTGCAGTACCTCAATGGTTTGCTTCTGTATCAAAATTCCGTCAAGATATCTTGGATGAAATCGAAAAAGTGAAATTCCACTCAGAATGGGGTAAAGTACGTCTTTACAACATGATCCGTGACCGTGGTGACTGGGTCATCTCACGTCAACGTGCCTGGGGTGTACCGCTTCCAATCTTCTATGCAGAAGACGGAACACCAATCATGACAGCTGAAACGATTGAACATGTAGCTCAACTATTTGAAGAGCATGGTTCAATCATCTGGTGGGAACGTGATGCCAAAGATCTCTTGCCAGAAGGATTTACACATCCAGGTTCACCAAATGGCGAGTTCAAGAAAGAAACGGATATCATGGACGTTTGGTTTGACTCTGGTTCATCATGGAATGGTGTTGTAGTGAACCGTCCAGAACTCAAATATCCAGCTGATCTCTACCTTGAAGGTTCAGACCAATATCGTGGTTGGTTCAACTCATCTCTTATCACATCTGTGGCGAATCATGGTGTTGCACCATACAAACAAATCTTGTCACAAGGTTTTGCCCTTGATGGTAAAGGTGAGAAGATGTCTAAATCTCTTGGGAACACCATTGCTCCAAGCGATGTTGAAAAACAATTTGGTGCGGAAATCTTGCGTCTTTGGGTAACCAGTGTAGACTCAAGCAATGACGTACGTATCTCAATGGATATCTTGAGTCAAGTGTCTGAGACTTACCGTAAAATCCGTAATACACTTCGTTTCTTGATTGCCAATACATCTGACTTTAATCCAGCTGAGGATGCAGTTGCTTACGAAGAACTTCGTTCAGTTGATAAGTATATGACCATTCGCTTTAACCAACTTGTCAAGAACATTCGTGATGCTTATGCTGACTTTGAATTCTTGACAATCTATAAAGCACTAGTAAACTTTATCAATGTTGACTTGTCAGCCTTCTACCTTGATTTTGCCAAGGATGTTGTTTACATTGAAGGTGCGAAATCACTTGAACGCCGTCAAATGCAAACAGTCTTCTATGATATTTTGGTGAAAATCACTAAACTCTTGACACCAATCCTTCCTCACACAGCAGAAGAAATCTGGTCATACCTTGAGTTTGAAGCAGAAGACTTCGTTCAATTGTCAGAATTACCAGAAGCTCAAACTTTTGCCAACCAAGAAGAAATCTTGGATACTTGGTCAGCCTTCATGGACTTCCGTGGTCAAGCTCAAAAAGCCTTGGAAGAAGCGCGTAATGAAAAAGTGATTGGTAAATCACTTGAAGCTCACTTGACAGTTTATCCAAACGAAGTCGTGAAAACACTTCTTGGAGCTGTTGATAGCAATGTTGCTCAACTCTTGATTGTTTCTGAGTTGACCATCGCAGAAGGGCCAGCTCCAGAAGGTGCAGTGACCTTTGAAGATGTAGCCTTCACGGTTGAACGTGCAGCTGGTGAAGTTTGTGACCGTTGCCGTCGCATCGATCCAACAACGACTGAACGTCACTACAACGCAACCATCTGTGATCACTGTGCAAGTATCGTCGAAGAAAACTTTGCGGACGCAGTAGCAGAGGGCTTTGAAGCCAAATAATCTAACAAAAATACAGGAGTTACTCCTGTATTTTTTTAAAAATTAAAAACTTTAATAAAAATATGGTATAATATACTTTATTAAAATAAAAGGAGACATTTATGAAGACAAAAACACTTGCACAAGTAGATGGATTTATTGGTATCATTGCAGGAGCTGTTTTAGCTTTTTTACCATTTTTTATTATTTTTCTTGCAGCTATTTCTGAAGATGAAGATGTTGCGGGGCTTGTATTGGGAATCATTTTCATTGTTTTCTCTTTGGTGAAAATTGCAACCCTCATTCTTGGAATTCTTACTCTTGTCTACTATAAAGATGACAAACGTATTTCACTAGCACCATCAATTCTATTTATTGTTGGTTCTGTTGTTGCCTTGATCCCATTCTTTGGATGGATTGGAGGAATTGTCCTTGTAATTGGTGGAGCTTTGTATTTAGCAAGCTTGAAACAATTCAAAATTGAAGGATAAATCATTATTTGAGGGAAGAGTCGACGGCTCTTCTCTTTTTATTGATTTTAACTAGCTTTTTTGTGAAAAATTGTGTAAAATAGAATAGATAAACGAGGGGAACCTCGAAAAATAAAAGGAGAATCCAACTAATGGTAAAATTGGTTTTCGCTCGCCACGGTGAGTCTGAATGGAACAAAGCTAACCTTTTCACAGGATGGGCTGACGTAGATCTTTCTGAAAAAGGTACTCAACAAGCTATCGATGCTGGTAAATTGATCAAAGAAGCTGGTATTGAATTTGACCAAGCTTACACTTCAGTGTTGAAACGTGCAATCAAAACAACTAACCTTGCACTTGAAGCATCTGACCAACTTTGGGTTCCAGTTGAAAAATCATGGCGCTTGAACGAACGTCACTACGGTGGTTTGACTGGTAAAAACAAAGCAGAAGCTGCTGAACAATTTGGTGATGAACAAGTTCACATCTGGCGTCGTTCATACGATGTATTGCCTCCAGCAATGCCTCGTGATGACGAGTACTCAGCTCACACTGACCGTCGTTATGCTTCACTTGACGACTCAGTAATTCCAGATGCTGAAAACTTGAAAGTTACTTTGGAACGTGCCCTTCCATTCTGGGAAGATAAAATCGCTCCAGCTCTTAAAGACGGTAAAAACGTATTCGTAGGAGCACACGGTAACTCAATCCGTGCTCTTGTAAAACACATCAAACAATTGTCAGACAACGAAATCATGGATGTGGAAATTCCTAACTTCCCACCATTGGTATTCGAATTTGACGAAAAATTGAACGTTGTGAAAGAATACTATCTTGGAAAATAATATAAAATAGAGTCTAGGATTAATCCTAGGCTTTTTTATTTTTGAAAATAGGAAAAACTGATAATATAATTTAACTTGTCAAAGACAGGGATTCTTGTTATAATAGTTAGGATGGAGGCGCTATGGCACTTAAAAAAGCAAGTCTAGCCTGTGCGGTTTGTGGTTCGAGAAACTACTCAATTAAAATTAGTGGGAATCCAAAACCGACTCGCTTAGAAGTAAATAAATTTTGTAAACATTGTGGTAAATACACAACACATCGAGAAACGAGATAGGAGATAAGAATGGGTTTTATTAAGGATATCTTTACACTTCTTAAAGATACAACTTGGCCAACTCGAAAACAAAGTTGGGTAGATTTTAAATCTATCATGGAATACACTGCCTTCTTTGTTGTCATCATTTATATTTTTGACCAGTTAATCGTTAGCGGATTGATCCGATTCATTAACATTTTTTAAGATAGTATAAATGGGCTGAAAGAAGTTTACCATTAAGAAAGGAAAAAAGATGGATAGTTTTGATAAAGGATGGTTTGTCCTACAAACATATTCTGGTTATGAAAATAAAGTAAAAGAAAATCTCTTGCAACGTGCACAAACATACAATATGTTGGATAACATCTTGCGTGTTGAAATCCCAACTCAAACTGTACAAGTTGAAAAAAATGGGAAGAAAAAAGAAGTTGAAGAAAATCGTTTCCCAGGTTATGTTCTTGTAGAGATGGTTATGACAGATGAAGCTTGGTTTGTAGTGCGTAACACACCAAACGTTACTGGATTTGTTGGGTCACACGGTAACAGATCTAAACCAACTCCGCTATTGGAACAAGAAATCAGAGATATCTTGGTATCAATGGGACAAACTGTACAAGAATTCAATATCAATGTTGAAGTAGGTCAAACTGTCCGTATTATCGATGGTGCCTTTGCTGATTACACAGGAAAAATTACTGAAATTGATAATAACAAAGTGAAGATGATTATTTCAATGTTTGGTAATGATACAGTAGCAGAAGTAAACTTGAATCAAATTGCTGAATTGTGATTGCCGACATTCTATTTGTAGCTATTGACTCTAGTCAACTAATTTTTTATAAAACCAGTTGACAAGCGTAAAAAAGTAGGTATAATAGAAAGAGTTGAAAAGCTC
>CAUUTJ010000032.1:0-19072 GCA_963548045.1 uncultured Streptococcus sp. | reverse complement strand
CCGCTTCAAAGGTCTGCTTTTCAGGATGAATAAAGGAACGCAAAGCCCCCTTCAAACCTGGCTCCTTTACTGTCTTCACAAAATTTTTCTGAAGATGTTCCACTTCAATCATTGCCATATCTATCTCCCTATCGTAAGAAACAACATTGTATTTTTAACTACAAATATTCTAAATCCTTACTTTCTACACCTTCTCAATATTATTACAGAAGGCTTTATACCAACCTATTATAATCTAATAAAAAAAGGAATGCAAGCGTTTGCTTATAGATTATGAAATTAGAGATTTCTCTCTTAAAATGAAACTTTTAATCAAAAATTCTGTTAAATAGTTTCCTTAAGACACCAAAAAACCTGCCCTTAGGGGCAGGCTTATTGTTAAGAAAAAGAATTTTTTTAATCGAGAAAATTAACGATTCTATTGTTAATCCTTCAGCATTTAATTATTATCATCAGTCTCAATGGATTTTTAAGCCCTCAATTATTCTCTAAAAATTCTTTAATACGAGAAACAATAGCATCGCTTTGATAATGATAAAGTTCGTGAGGCGCATCTATATAGACGACTTTCACATTAGACTGGTCACTTGCAAACCTCATAGCATAATGCTGCCATTCTGATTGGCTAAAAGTCGTGCCTTCACCATTAGAAACCATGAGTAAGGTAGGAATTTTAGGATTGATGCTAGAAGGAACTTTCTTGGCATTTTCCTTTACCAAACGGGATTCATGAAGCATAGCTTGTGACATCAACTGCTTATAGGCTAGTAATTTATATTGTTGTCGTTCACTTTCGGTCAGCGTTGGATTTTTGATGTAAAAAGACTCAGGGAAATAGCGTAACAAACCAATCTTGCTGCTCCAGTAGGCTACAGAAAGCAGGGCTTGATTATCCTTTAAATCCTCATAACTTGATGGCAATGCCCAATCTAGACCAACCAAGGCTTTCACTTCATTAGAATACTGCTCCTGCCAAGCCAGACTCTCAAGACTAGCCATGGAATGAGACAGAATGATAAAAGGACCTGTGACATTTGCTTGTGAAAGTGCTTGACGAGTCTCAGACAAAACCTCCATCACATCTCTTGACTGATTGCTATCATCACTATAACCATAGCCAGCACGTTCCACAATGACTACCTTATATTTTTTTGATAAGGAATCTGACACATCCTTAAAATCCAAGATTGGAGAAGCAATTCCAGCACCTGAGAGAATTACTATAGTTTCAGGACCATCCCCCTCAACGTAAACATTCATTTGGTGTCCATTGACGAGAACTTGTTGTCCCACAGGTGTTAGCGAAGCTTGTTCCTTTTCTAAACTGATACGATGAAAGATGAATGTTGCCCCTAAAAACAAAAGAATGAAACTAAGAAAGCCAAGACTCCATTTTTTCAGTTTTTTCATAGCATTATTGTACAAAAATTAGAGTCTTTTAGCAACTTAAGTTAAAGAATTTTCCAGTATAATCTGTATATATCCAGAAACAAAAAACCCACCTTCACAGGCGGGTTTCATTTTGTATTGTTCAGCTAGATTAAGCTTTACCTTCTGAACCGAATACGTCGATACGTTCTTCAACTGATGCTTGGATAGCTTTTACACCGTCAGCCAAGAATTTACGTGGGTCGAAGAGTTTTTTCTTGTCGTATTCTGCTTCGTTTGCTTCGTAGTCACGAGCAAATTTACGAGTTGCGTTAGCGAATGCGATTTGGCATTCAGTGTTAACGTTAACTTTAGCAACACCAAGTTTGATAGCTGCTTGGATTTGGTCGTCAGGAATACCTGATCCACCGTGCAATACGATTGGGAATCCTGGAACAGCTTCAGTCAATTTTTGCAAGTGGTCAAGGTGAAGACCTTTCCAGTTTGCAGGGTAAGGACCGTGGATGTTACCGATACCTGCAGCCAAGAAGTCGATTCCTGTAGCAACCATTGCTTTAGCGTCTTCGATTGGTGCCAATTCACCGTCACCGATGATACCATCTTCTTCACCACCGATTGTACCAACTTCAGCTTCAACTGATACACCGTTAGCGTGTGCAAATTCAACAACTTTAGCTGCTTTTTCAAGGTTTTCTTCAACTGGAAGGTGTGAACCGTCAAACATAACTGAAGTGTAACCTACACGGATACATTCCAAAGCGTCATTGTAGTGACCGTGGTCAAGGTGAATAGCAACTGGTACAGTGATACCCATTGATTCAACCAATTCTTCGATAAGGACTTTACACAATTTGTAACCACCCATGTACTTAGCTGCACCCATAGAAGTTTGGATAAGTACTGGAGCTTGTTTAGCTTCTGCTGCACGCAAGATAGCTTGAGTCCACTCAAGGTTGTTTGTGTTAAATCCACCAACTGCATAACCGTTGTCACGAGCTGCTTGGACAAATTTTTCTGCTGAAACGATTGCCATTTTATCAGGCCTCCTGTATATTTTTATGGGATATCCCATTTACATTGTTCATTTTATCACTTTTTGATAAAAAAATCTAGTTTTTCCCATACTTTAGATTGAATTTCTTCCAATCAGATTGATGTAAACCCTTTCTTAATCACTTTCCGGATTGACCTGTGGTAGCTTCATGAAAAATACTAAGTGATTCTCATCTCTTTCAAAATAATAGTCAATTTCTTCGTTCTCTAATAAACTCTTGACCACAAATAGTCCCAAACCAGCTCCCTTACTTTGGCGACTAGAAGTTGTAAAGGATTGTTCAAACTTATCTTGCTCTTCTGTTGTACAGGTGTTCTCAATAAAAAACCAGTCATCTTCTGTCCCAATTTTTAGATAGCCACCTTGGATAGAATGCTTCACCGCATTACTGATAAGATTTGAAAGAATCAGCTTGAGTACCGAAGGATTTAGATAAACCTTCTGGTTAGTGACTTGATTATCTACTGTGATTTCTCTCTCTTTGGCTAACAAATCATAGTCCTTCAATAGAAGATTGGTCATATCAAGAAGGTTGATTTCCTCCTTTTTGTCTCGTAATTCCTGCACGGAGGAAAGGGATAAAATCTGCTGGACATGGTGACTCAAATCATCCACAATACCCAAAGAAACTCCTAGATAATGGTCACGATCTTTATAGCGTCCAATATTAGCTTTCATATTCTCCAAAAGAATCTTTAGACTAGCTAGAGGTGTTTTCAGTTCGTGGGAAGCACCTCGCAAAAACTCAACCTTCATCTTTTCCAGCTGGAGAATGGCCTCGTTTTTCTCATGCAAATCTGCAATCACAGTCAAGAGATGCTGATAAAGGCTGTTGATTTGTTCCTTGAGATCCCCAATCTCGTCCTTAGAATCCACGTGCAACCTCACTTCTGCATCCAAATCCATCATACGTCGAGTCACTCGTTTGATTTCCAAAATAGGAGCAACAATGGTTCTAGCATAGATAAAGGCGATGAGGAGCGAAATGATGAAAGACGCTAATAACGTATAAGGCAGAAATTGAAGACTGATGTCTTCTGCTTCTTTCTGCAAATCCATAGAAGCTAAAAACTGTAAGGTCATCGTCTGACCATCCTTAGTTTGAACCTCTCTTTCTTCAATAACCAAGGAAGCCGTCTGTCGTTCTTTATCAATGGGAAGATTATCATTGACTTCCAACTTATCCTGAGTCATCTCTCCCTTAACAGCTCCCTTAATATCACTGCTTTTAGAATAAAGTTCAAGGACTTCCTGAATAGTTTGACTGTCCTTTCCTTGGAGAGTTTGAGCAATTTCTGTAGCCTTTTGCCCGATGCTTTCCTGACGGTGACTGAGATAGGTCGGGGGAAATAGGAAATAGATAGCCAAATGCAAACAAATGACCAAGGTAGAAAATACCGAGAAGGTATAAATAAAAATCTTTTTAAATAAACCAGAACGTCTCATTTTCTCTCCAATTTATAACCAACATTGCGCACGGTAAGGATACAATCTAAATCCAATTTTTTTCGTAATTCCTTGATATAGACATCGATTACTCTGTCAAAAGGGACTTCATCTGTCATCTTCCAAACAGCATCGATAATCTGCGACCGAGTTAAAGCTCGGCCTTCATTTTTTGCGAGATAGTCTAAAATTTCCAGTTCTTTTGCATTCACTGCAACCTCTTGACCAGCCACTTTGGCGCTATAACTGTCAAAGTCTACCTCGGTGTCTCTATAGGTAAAAATACGTCCTGTATCATAATGACGCTTGAAAATAGCATCCACCCGAACCTTCAACAAAGATAGAGAAAAAGGCTTTTCCAAATAACCATCTGCTAATGCAGCAAAGGCACTCATCTTATATTCTTCGTCCTGAAAGGCTGTTAACATGAGGACTGGAACTTGACTAGACTTACGGATTTCTGACAAAACCTCTAAACCATTGAGTTTAGGCATTTGAATATCTAAGAGAACCAAGGCAACTTGATGGTTCGAAAATTGCTCTAAAGCTTCTTGACCATCTGCAGCCTGAATCGTTTCATAGCCACAATCCGTCAAATAGTCACTAATTCCCTCACGGATCATGTCTTCATCTTCTACAATTAGAATTTTCATATAAATCCTTTTCTATCAAAAATGCTACCTATATTATATCTCATTTGAGTGAGAATAGGTAGCAGGTTTTTTATTCACTATCTATCAAAAGTTCTTTTGGTTGTTTAAAGAGGAGATTGCTGGAAGCAAGTGCCATAACTAGTACTAATAGAACCAAGCCAAGTACAAAGATAATAGCAAAGTCAGAAGGTTGAATGGATATATCTAAACTTGAAAGAGTCTTGCTAAAGCCGTCCACTTCTGCACCACCACCAAGATTAGAGGCTTGGGCTGCCTTACTAGCTTGCTTAGCCACATCTGATGTGACATTTGCAAGCACTGTATTTCCAATGGCACGAGCAGTATAGTTAGCTAAGAAGTAAGCTGAAATTAGTGCTGGAATTGCAATCATAACTGCTTCTGTGATAAATTGTCCTAGAATACTTGCTTGTTTTAGACCAATTGAAAGGAGAATTCCAACCTCTTTACGACGGGCGTTAATCCATAGTGTCAGTAAGAGAGCAAGTAGAAGAACAGAGAAGCTCAAGCTACCCCAGAAGAGAAGATTAGCCATCTTGTACATGCCTGAGATAGATTGTTCAAGGGCAGGATAGTTAGATGAACTCTTAATCAAGCTATACATCTTCCAGTTGATGCCGTTGATAGACCCTAATTCTTGCATGACACTATCTAGGTTCTTATCTCCAGCTACAAAGAAGGTAGCATCTCCATAAATAGCTGTATCTTCAGTATAACCATAGAGTTGGGCAGCTGTGTGAATATCTGTGATAGCTGTATTCTCATACAGTTCTTGTGAGTAGGTTACAGCAGATTTGTTGTGTCCATCAAAAAGTCCTTTGATCGTTACTTCTACTGTTTCCTTGGCTCCTTTTTCATTATCTGCATCGTAGATATTGGAGTTCAGTTTGACCTTGTCCCCTACTTTCCAGCCATGTTTAGCAGCCAAGTCTTTGTGCATGAGAATTTGGTATTTGTCATTGTTTGTTAAATGCTCACCTTCGACCAGTTTATAAGAGCCTGACACAAACTTGTCTTCCTTAGAAGAGTCATTGACACCTGTTATCATCAAGCTACTTCCAAAACGTTGAGCTCGATCTGGTGTTAGATTTTTCTTGGTTTCAGGCGTTTCAATCAATTCATAGCCTGTTAAATCACCGATAGCATTAATCCGTTTGATGTAGGATTCGATGGCTTTATTTTCAGTAATTTTTTTAATATCTTCACCCTTAATATTCCCTGCACCACGTGGAGTTCCTTGGTTGACCCTGCGGTTGATTTGCATGGAGAAACTATTGGTGATATTTTTAAAGGTTTCTTGAGAAGCCTTGGCTGTCGCACCCTTGATTGATAAGCCGACCAAACTCAAACTAGCCATCAAAAGAATGATAAGAAAGATCACAAGCGACTTAAAAAATTTTCTTGTGACATAGGCAAATGCGTTGTGTAACATAAGATTCCTTTCTAGATTTACTTTGCTTAGGAGAAATTTTGTTTTAACAGTAGATTAATGACTACTATTTCTTATTTCAGTCAGTTTCTTATCCTTCAATTCAAGTGTAATATCTGATGCCTGTGCTACTTCTTTACTATGAGTAACAACAATCACACACTTGCCTGTTTTCTCAGCAAGAGATTTGAGGAGTTCGATGATATCTCCAGCAGTCTTAGGATCCAGATTTCCTGTTGGTTCATCGGCTAAAATCACGGGTGCTTCTGATACAAGGCTTCGAGCAATGGCCACACGTTGTTGCTGCCCACCTGATAATTGAAGAACATTCCGCTTGATCTGACTTTCATCTAAACCAAGTTCAAGAAGGGTATCCTTGCTAGCTTTTTTATTAACCAAGCGGATATTTTCCAATGGAGAAAGATAATCAATCAAGTTATAGTTTTGGAAAACTAGCGAGATATGGTGCATTCGATGATAAGAGTATCCTTGCTCACGAATATCCTTGCCTTCGAATAAGATTGCTCCTTCGACTGGGCTATCAAGTCCTGCTAATAGTGATAAGAGCGTGGATTTACCTGCTCCTGATTCTCCAATGATGCTATAGAATTTCCCTGGTTCAAAATCGTAATTGATTTTATACAAAACTGCTTCTGCAGTGTTTTTATAACGATACGTAAGATCTTGTAATTGTAGTAAAGTCATGATTTCTCCTTTATTAACTGATGGATGATAAAATTTCTTTCGGTGATTTTCTAAATAAAAAGATAAAACAAAGTGCAACTGACAAGCAGCTAATCACAAGTAGAAAGACGTAAGATTCTCCAAATGATAGGATACTGGTTGAAAGATTAGTCGCTTTAGTCAGTGTATCTTGTAGTGCAGCTTGATCGCCACTTGCTAGAACAGTCTGCAAGAGATAGGAGGTAATGGCATTCCCAGCTACAAATGCCGGAAGTATAGCTCCCATTGAGACCAGAATAACTTCTAGGAAAAATTGACTAAAGATTGCTCCTTTTCCTTTTCCTAGTGCCAATAAAATCCCAACTTCGTAAACTCGCTCTCGTAACCAAAGGGATAATACCAAGACCAGAGCCCCTACACCCGCAATCATAATCCCATAAAGGAAAATTTGGAGGAAGGTTTGGAAGGTCGAAACAGAATCCTTGATTTGTTCAAAGGCCTTATTTTCCTTTTCCACTTGGAAACCTTGGTTTTCCATAGATAACTTTTCAACCTCTTGAATGATGCCATCCATGTCTTTTGGATTTTCTAGATAGAAACGAGCGGCAGTGACTTGATCTTCCTTATTCCCAAGAAGAGTTTGACTGCTTTCATAGTCTGTATAGACCGTATTCTCACTAAAGTCTGATGATAGACCTGTAAACTTCTCTTGTTTTTGACCTGAGAAAATACCCACGATTTCATAGTCTAGTCTTTGTCCACTATTTCCTTCTACTTGACCAGGATTTAAGCTAATCTTATCTCCTACTTTAAGATTGTTTTTCTTAGCTAAATCTTCGTGGATTAAGATTTTCTTGCTATCCCCTTTTTGGATATGTCTTCCTTCTTTAAGAGTAAAGGCAGAGCTAGTAAAGGAGACATCCTTAGAGGAATCTTCTAAAGCTATCAAACTGATGAGATTTTTTTCAGCCTCTGTCAAATCATCCCTTTGGATACTTTGTTCTCCAGTAACGACTTCTTTGTCAGTTAACTTGGCTATTGTTTCTAGCTCAGGTGAAATCTCCTCAAGACCTTTTATGTTTTTAAGGTCATCTAGTTGAGACAGTTGAAAGGTCTGATCTGCTTCTATTCTTTTAATAGAAAAAGATGTATTCAATGAACGATAGAGATTATTTTCTACTGTTTTGTTGGACTTCATGAGCGTCAAACAAGCTGATATTCCTGCCAATAAAACAAATAGAATCAAGAATAATATGAGACTTCTCAGTCGTTTTCTGCTGACATAAGCCCAAGCTCTTTGAGTGGGATTCATATAGCACCTCCATATTTGTAAATCCATTATAATATTCAAATATGAAATGTTTATGAAATACCAAAAAAAGAGCAAAAATATTTTTGCTCTTCTTTATGAAAAATAAAAAGCTAGCCAAAGCTAGCTCTTTTCCTATGCGGAGAGAGGGACTTGAACCCTCACGACCTAAAGCGGTCACAGGATCCTTAGTCCTGCGCGTCTGCCAATTCCGCCATCCCCGCGTCGATTACTTTACTAGTATATCAACTTTGAAAAAAAATGTCAAGACTTTTTTCAGATTTTTTCATCTTGAAATGTATTATTCTGTAATTTCAAGCAAATTTTCATCAACCAATTTTGCACCAAGTGTATTCTTAAAATGTCCAAGTGCAAAGGCATGATTCTCAGGCCAAATGGATGCTACTGCCGGTTTCACAACTTCTATCTGATAACCAAGATTATAAGCATCAATCGCTGTATGCAAGACACAAATATCTGTAAGAACTCCCGTTAAAATGACAGTATCCACTCTACGCTCTCTAAGACGGATATCTAAATCAGTGCCAGAAAATGCCGAATAGTGACGCTTATCCATCCAGAAAACACGACTATCATCTGCATGTTCCTGATAAAAATCAGCTAACTTGCCATACAAATTTCGTCCACTCGTTCCAATAATATTATGTGGCGGGAAGAGTTTACTTTCAGGATGAAAAACATCATTTTCATCATGGGCATCGATTGTAAAAAAGATATAATCTCCACGTTCAAAAGCCTTTTGGGTCACCCCATATATATCACCGGATATTGCTTGAGCTGGAGCGCCCGCAGTCAGTTTTCCATGATCCGCTACAAAATCTTCTGTGTAGTCAATTGAAATTAAAGCCTTAGCCATTAATAGTCCCTCTTTTTCACTTCTTCAAAAATGTCTGGAATCAAGACCTTAAGATAAGTTCCTTTCATACCAAGAGAACGACTTTCAATAATCCCTGCCGATTCAAGTTTACGAAGGGCATTAACAATTACCGAACGTGTAATACCGATACGGTCTGCAATGACTGAAGCTGTTAATTGACCTTCATTACCATTTAATTCAGCTAGAATAGCCGATACTGCTCTAAGTTCAGAGTAAGAAAGGGTATTAACCGCCATAGTTACAGCCGTACGACGACGAATATTTTTCTCATCTTCCTCACGTTGGAAGTTCAACAATTGAATTCCAACTACAGTGCTTGCAATCTCAACAAGGATCAAGTCCTCTTCTTCAAATTTCTTGTCATTACGCCAAATAATCAAAGAACCCAAGCGGATACCAGAAACATGAATCGGAGCAATCGTAGTCAATCCATCAGGAAAGTCTGAACGACTTTCTGTTGGGAAAACGGTCAAATCATGCTCCACCGGGAGGTTAGCCTCCGTATCGTAGATCATGTTAGCCCCTTGAATATATTCATCAGGGAAAATCTTTGATTGGAAAAATTGCTCTACACGGTCATTATTGGTCTTGTATCGCATAAAATATCCTAGAAGACGTCCCTTACTATTTAAAATACAGGCATTACAGTCAATAATATCAGCCAATTGACGTGTAATTGCATTGTATGGTAGGTCATCTTGAAGCTTTTCTTCCGCACGCTTCAGGATAGACGTAATTTTTCTTGTTTTTTCTAATAAATTTGCCATGTTTTACCTCGCATATAATCGCTTTCAGTATATCATAAAATTGCGACTATTTCAACAATTATCTGAAAATTGTTTATTGAATTGCAATTCAAGCGTATTCGAAAATTTTTGCTAATTTTTTGTATTTTCTTATTGACAGCTTTCTATATTTTTGATAAGATAATATTACAAGATAACAAATATATAAATACAAACTCTCGTATGATTATTTTCTTGGCTTTTGGTCTCCTTATATATAAAAGCGATCCACCACAGTGAACCGCTTTTTTTGTTATTTATCTCCTTTGTTACGAATCACAAAGCCTGTCTTCTTCTCGCTTGAAGTATTACGTGGTTTTTTATTATCCTTACGGTAACGTTTTTCCTTCTCAAAGCGGTCGTTCTTGCGACTGCCTTTTTTGAAATCATCACGACGACCATTGCCACGGCGATCACGATCTCGACGGTCGTCACCACGACGGCCACCACGACCAGACTTGCCTTTTGCTCCAAATCCACCACCAGATGGTTTGAATGGTAATGGTTTCTCACGTGCAATTTCAACTTCTGGAAGACTGTCTGGATCTTGAACTGTCAAGCTAAGGATGTACATGGCCAATTCTTCTGGGCTAAATTCGGCTGCCAATTTACGGGCATCTTTTGCGAATTTATCAAAGTTACCTCGAATAGTTTCATCCGCAAAGTCACGTTCAATCTTCTTCAGCGCAACATGCTTTTTAGCTTGGAAGGCTTCTTCTGCTGTCGCAGGTTTCAAGCCCTTCATGCGTTTCTTGGTCAAGTTTTCGATGATTTGGAGGTAGCCCATCTCATTTGGTGCTACAAAGGTAATCGATTGACCTGACTTCCCGGCACGACCTGTACGACCAATACGGTGAACATAGCTCTCTGGATCTTGTGGAATATCATAGTTGTATACATGAGTCACACCTGAAATATCCAAACCACGAGCCGCTACGTCTGTTGCTACGAGGACATCAAGGTTACCATTTTTGAAATCACGGAGGACACGAAGACGTTTGTTTTGGTCAAGGTCTCCATGAATGCCTTCTGCACGGAAGCCACGGATCTTCAGACCGCGAGTCAACTCATCCACACGGCGTTTGGTCCGTCCAAATACGATTGCCAGTTCTGGTTGCTCAACGTCCATGAGACGAGTCATGGTGTCGAATTTTTCTTGTTCTTTAACTCGGATATAGTACTGGTCAACCAATTCTGTTGTCAACTCCTTGGCCGCAATCTTAACATGCTCAGGTTCTTTCATAAATTGAACCCCGATGCGTTTGATAGCTTCAGGCATAGTTGCTGAAAAGAGTAACGTTTGACGATTTTCTGGGACACGAGAGATGATAGCTTCAATATCCTCAAGGAATCCCATGTTGAGCATTTCGTCAGCTTCATCTAGGATGAGCGTTTCAATGTCTTGCAATTTCAAGGCCTTGCGTTTGATCAAATCCAAAAGACGACCTGGTGTTCCTACAACGATGTGAGCACCTGACTTAAGCGCCTTGATTTGTTTTTCAATACTTGAACCACCATATACTGAACGGACTTTTACACCCTTACTACGACCAAAGCGGAAGAGTTCCTCTTGGCTTTGAACGGCTAATTCACGTGTTGGTGCAATGACCAAAGCTTGAATCGTTGCTTCTTCTGTACGAATTTTTTCAAGTGTTGGCAAGCCAAAAGCTGCAGTTTTTCCTGTACCTGTTTGAGCTTGTCCGATGACATCTTTTCCTTCAAGGGCCAAGGGAATGGTTTGCTCTTGGATAGGACTTGCTTCTACAAATCCTGCTTTTTCAATTTCTGCTAATAAATCAGCAGAAAGGTTAAATTCATTAAATTTCACGTTATTCTTCTTTCTAAAGATGGTGCGAAGCCATCCTATAGCGCTTAGTTTATACTTTTCTTGTCATGACGTACTTTCATATCTTTTATGAAAGACCGTGTTGCTTCTTTTCCACTAAAGAAAAGTACTGCTTTTTTGCAACCTATCTAGTATAACACAAGAGAGAGTCAAAAGATAGTCAGACTACTTGATTAAATCATGTAAACGATTTATTACCAGTTGGTCCAGAATTTTAAAAGCGACTGATAGACCAATTTATCTCAGTATAATTTTCCGTAGCAGATTTGTGCAAAAGTTTTTTTCTTGTGCTAGAATGAAAATCGAACAGGAGGAATAAAAATGTTAACATACGATTTAATTGTCATTGGATTTGGTAAGGCAGGTAAGACGCTTGCTGGGAAACTAGCTTCAGCGGGTAAAAAGGTTGCCCTGATCGAACGTAGCAAAGCTATGTACGGTGGAACTTGTATCAATATTGGTTGTATCCCAACTAAGACTTTGTTAGTTGCTGCTGAAAAAGACTTGTCATTTGATCAAGTCATGGCTACAAAAAATACGGTTACTACACGCCTCAATGGTAAAAACTATGCTACTGTAGCTGGTACAGGTGTAGATATCTTTGATGCTGAAGCTCACTTTGTTTCTAATAAAGTCATCGAAATTCAAGCTGGTGATGAAAAACAAGAACTAACAGCTGAAACTATCGTCATCAACACTGGTGCTGTTTCAAATGTATTGCCAATCCCAGGTCTTGCTACAAGTAAGAACGTCTTTGACTCAACAGGTATCCAAAACTTAGAACAATTACCAGAAAAACTTGGTGTACTAGGTGGAGGAAATATCGGCCTTGAATTTGCCAGTCTCTACAACAAACTTGGAAGCAAGGTTACAGTCCTAGATGCTTTGGATACTTTCCTACCACGCGCAGAACCTTCTATCGCTGCTCTTGCCAAACAATACTTGGAAGAAGATGGGATTGAACTCCTTCAAAATGTCCGCACTACAGAAATCAAAAACGACGGTGACCAAGTGATTGTCGTGACTGAGAACGAAACATACCGTTTCGACGCCCTTCTCTATGCAACTGGTCGTAAACCAAATGTAGAACCACTTCATCTTGAAAATACAGATATCGAACTAACTGAACGTGGCGCTATCAAAGTCGACAAACACTGTCAAACAAACGTTCCAGGTGTCTTTGCAGTTGGGGATGTCAACGGTGGACTTCAATTTACCTACATTTCACTCGATGACTTCCGTGTTGTCTACAGCTATCTTGCTGGTGATGGTAGCTACACACTTGAAAATCGTCTCAATGTACCAAACACCCTCTTCATCACTCCTGCACTTTCACAAGTTGGTTTAACTGAAAGCCAAGCAGCAGATTTGAAACTTCCTTATGCCGTTAAGGAAATTCCTGTTGCAGCTATGCCTCGTGGACATGTAAATGGTGACCTTCGTGGCGCCTTTAAAGCCGTTGTCAACACTGAAACAAAAGAAATTCTCGGTGCTACTATCTTCTCAGAAGGATCACAAGAAATCATCAACATCATCACTGTTGCTATGGACAACAAGATTCCATACACTTACTTCACAAAACAAATCTTCACTCACCCAACCTTGGCTGAAAACTTGAATGACTTGTTTGCGATTTAACCTAAGATACACTTATGAAAAAACAACCTCCCTAGGGTTGTTTTTTTATCCAAAATCTCAAATCTATCTTTTCTGGCTTTTATGATATAATAGAAACATGAAATTAAAAACTACTTTGGGCCTTCTGGCTGGACGTTCTTCTCATTTTATCTTGAGTCGTTTTGGACGTGGAAGTACGCTCCCTGGAAAACTTGCCCTTCAATTTGATAAAGATATTTTACAAAATTTAGCGAAGAACTACGAAATTGTTGTAGTAACTGGTACCAACGGGAAAACCTTGACGACCGCTCTCACGGTCGGTATCCTAAGGGAAATTTATGGTCAAGTTCTGACCAATCCAAGTGGTGCCAACATGATCACAGGGATTACGACAACTTTCTTGACTGCAAAATCTTCAAAAACTGGAAAAAATATTGCAGTGCTTGAAATCGATGAAGCTAGTCTCTCACGTATCTGTGACTACATCCAGCCTAGTCTTTTCGTCATCACCAATATCTTCCGCGACCAGATGGACCGCTACGGTGAGATTTATACGACCTACAACATGATTTTGGACGCTATTCGAAAAGTTCCTACTGCTACTGTCCTCCTTAACGGTGACAGTCCACTTTTCTACAAGCCTGCAGTTCCAAATCCTGTTCAGTATTTTGGTTTTGATTTGGAAAAAGGTCCAGCAAAACTTGCTCACTACAATACTGAAGGTATTCTCTGCCCAGACTGTCAAAGTATTTTGAAATATGAGCTTAATACTTATGCCAACTTAGGAGCTTATATCTGTGAAAACTGTGGATGTAAACGTCCTGACTTGGACTACCGTCTGACAAAATTGGTTGAGTTAACCAACAATCGTTCTCGCTTTGTTATCGATGGTCAAGAATACGGTATTCAAATCGGTGGGCTCTACAACATCTACAACGCTCTCGCTGCGGTTGCTATCGCTCGTTACCTTGGAGCTGATTCTCAACTGATTAAACAAGGATTTGACAAGAGTCGCGCTGTATTCGGTCGCCAGGAGACCTTCCATATCGGTGATAAGGAGTGCACGCTGGTTCTCATCAAGAATCCTGTTGGTGCTACCCAAGCTATTGAAATGATTAAACTAGCTCCTTATCCGTTTAGCCTTTCTGTTCTCCTAAATGCCAATTATGCAGACGGAATTGATACCAGCTGGATTTGGGATGCTGATTTTGAACAAATTACTGACATGGATATCCCAGAAATCAACGCAGGTGGCGTACGTTATTCTGAAATTGCTCGTCGTCTTCGAGTGACTGGCTACCCAGCTGATAAAATCACTGAAACAAGTAGTCTGGAACAAGTTCTTAAAACGATTGAAGCTCAAGACTGCAAGCATGCTTATATCCTTGCGACTTATACGGCCATGCTGGAATTCCGAGAATTACTAGCCAATCGTCAGCTTGTTAGAAAGGAGATGAACTAATGGTTTATACTTCACTTTCCTCAAAAGACGGCAACTATCCTTACCAGCTAAATATCGCCCACCTCTATGGTAACCTCATGAATACCTACGGAGATAATGGGAATATCCTCATGCTTAAGTACGTAGCTGAAAAACTTGGGGCCCATGTAACAGTTGACATCGTTTCACTTCATGATGATTTCGATGAAAATCACTACGACATCGCCTTTTTCGGTGGTGGTCAAGACTTTGAACAGAGTATTATTGCTGGTGACTTACCTGCTAAAAAAGAAAGTATCGACAACTTTATCCAAAATGATGGTGTTGTCCTTGCTATCTGCGGTGGCTTCCAACTATTAGGCCAGTATTATATTGAAGCTTCTGGAAGACGCATCGAAGGTTTAGGTGTCATGGGACACTACACTCTCAATCAAACTAACAACCGCTTTATCGGTGATATTAAAATTCATAATGAAGAATTTGATGAAACCTACTATGGCTTTGAAAACCACCAAGGTCGTACCTTCCTCTCAGATGACCAAAAGCCACTCGGTCAGGTCGTATACGGAAATGGAAATAATGAAGAGAAAATCGGAGAAGGCGTTCATTATAAAAATGTCTTTGGCTCTTATTTCCACGGACCTATCTTATCTCGTAATGCAAACTTAGCCTATCGCTTGGTCACTACTGCACTCAAGAAAAAATATGGTCAGGACATCGTTCTTCCAACTTACGAGGATATTCTTAGCCAAGAAGTTGCTGAAGAATACAGCGATGTGAAAAGTAAAGCAGAATTCAACTAATCTTCCTATTCCAACATGCTATTAGCTGTTGGAATTTTTTTAGACTCTTTTCCCCTTCTCCCTTGCAATTTCTACTATTTTTTGCAAAAATAGAGGGGTAGAAAGAAGGTAACATATGTCTAAATTACAACAAATTGTAACATATCTTGAATCTGAAAAGTTAGACGTCGCAGTCGTATCAGACCCCGTCACTATCAATTACCTCACTGGTTTTTACAGTGATCCACACGAACGCCAAATGTTCCTCTTTGTCCTTGCTGACCAGGAACCACTTCTCTTTGTTCCAGCTCTTGAAGTTGAGCGCGCAACTAGCACTGTCTCTTTCCCAGTTGTTGGTTATGTGGACTCTGAAAACCCTTGGAAAAAAATCCAAAACGCCTTGCCACAACTTGATTTCAAACGTGTCGCAGTTGAGTTTGACAACCTTATTTTGACTAAATATCACGGTTTGAAAACTGTTTTTGAAACTGCTGAGTTTGAAAACTTAACTCCATTAATCCAACGCATGCGCTTGATCAAATCAGCTGACGAAGTGCAAAAGATGATGGTAGCAGGTGTTTACGCCGACAAGTCCGTCAAAGTTGGTTTTGACAATATCTCTCTTGACAATACCGAAACAGATATCATTGCGCAAATCGATTTTGCCATGAAACGTGAAGGCTATGAAATGAGCTTTGATACTATGGTCTTGACAGGAGATAACGCTGCGAATCCACATGGTATTCCTGGAGCTAACAAGGTTGAAAACAATGCCCTTCTCCTCTTTGACCTCGGTGTGATGGTGAATGGTTATGCATCAGATATGACTCGTACAGTCGCTGTTGGTAAACCTGACCAGTTCAAGAAAGATATTTACAACTTGACTCTAGAAGCCCAACAAGCTGCCCTTGACTTTATCAAACCTGGTGTGACGGCTCATGAAGTAGACCGTGCAGCTCGTGAAGTGATTGAAAAAGCTGGCTACGGTGAGTACTTCAACCACCGTCTCGGTCATGGTATCGGTATGGATGTCCACGAATTCCCATCTATCATGGAAGGAAACGACATGGTTATCGAAGAAGGCATGTGCTTCTCAGTTGAGCCTGGTATCTATATTCCTGGTAAAGTCGGTGTCCGTATTGAAGACTGTGGTGTCGTTACCAAAAATGGTTTTGACCTCTTTACAAGCACCAGCAAAGATTTGCTTTATTTTGATTAAAAAGCATATTACAAAAAATAAGATGGAAAAGTTTAACTTTTCCATCTTATTTTTTGATTTGATAATAAATTTTATCCGCTATATAGCCTTTTCGTTCAACTGCATTTGGAATTGTCTTCCAAAAATTCATTCCAGCCTTTTCCTTGACACAACCAGAGGCAGGATTTAAACTTGCATAGCAAGCATCTACCTGGTCAAAACCAATCTCATCCAAACAGTATTATAAAATAGCCTTCAAGGCTTCTGTCATGATTCCTCGTCCCCAATAGTCCATCCCTAAGATATAGCCAATTTCACAGCTAGATTTTTCTTCATCCACACTGACCAGACTAATATCTCCAATGACGTGGTCTGGATTTTCTTTTAGACAAATAGCCCATTTGTAATAATCTGGATCGCATAGGATTTTACCCAATTGCCAATAGAATTTCGAGTCTGTTCGACATTCAGGTGTGGATTCCAAGTCACATAGGTCAGATTTTCTGAGCGTGAAGCCCAATTATCAAACATGGCTTGAGCATCATCTTCCACAAATCTCCTTAAAATCAAACGTTTTGTCTCAATAGTTTGTGTCCCTACTGCTCTCATAATGGTAACTCTCTTTCTATTTTATGGATGGCTTCAAACTTGCATTGACATATCTCAGTCTCCTATTTCAAGTTATAAAGCGAAGAAGGTCCTCCGGACCTTCTTCGCTTTTGTATTTTCAGGCTCAGGGTAAAAAGGTCCCCCGGACCTTTTTACTCCCAAAAGCCATCAAACACTGTGATTGGTAGATGGCGTTTGTGTTGGCCTTTGTACCACCATTTTTCAATGGTTGCTTGAGCTTCTGGGCTTACTTGTTTACCTTCGAGGTAATCATCAATTTCATTGTAAGTGACTCCCAAGGCTACTTCGTCTGCAATGCCTGGTTTTTCTTCTTCCAAATCTGCTGTTGGAATTTTTTCATAGAGGGCTGGATCAGCTCCAAGCTCTTTCAAAAGTTGTTTTCCTTGGCGTTTATTGAGGCGATAAAGTGGGAGAATATCTGCACCACCATCACCAAACTTGGTAAAGAAACCTGTGATATTTTCCGCAGCATGGTCTGTCCCGATAACAGCTCCGCTATGAGCACCTGCAAGGGCATATTGGGCAATCATACGACTACGAGCCTTTATATTTCCCTTGTTGAAATCGGAAACTGCACTTCCTGTAGCTTCTACAGCCACTGCCATAGCATCTACAGACTCTTTAATGTTGACTACCAAACTAACATCTGGCTGAATAAAAGCTAGGGCTTTTTGAGCATCATCCTCGTCAGCTTGCACCCCATAAGGCAGGCGAACTGCGATGAATTTATAAGAATCATCACCTGTTTCAGCTCTCATTTCTTCCATAGCTAGTTGAGCCAAGCGTCCTGCCAAGGTCGAGTCTTGTCCTCCAGAAATACCTAATACAAAAGTTTTTAGGAAAGGATGTTTCTTTAAATATCTTTTTAGAAAGTCAATCGAACGACGAATTTCTTCTTGGGCGTCAATCACTGGTTTTACACCTAGTTGCTGGATAATGGTTTCTTGCAAACTCATTCTTCTTCTCCTTCGCCTAGAGCTTCCTTACGCATCTTATCAATCAAGTCCATCTTATCTTGCCATACATCACGAGCCAAGTCGACAGGGTAATGTTGTGGATTTAGTACACGTTTGTATTCATCCCAAAGCTTATCAAATTCCTTACGAGCATAGGTTTGAATTTCAGGCAGACTTGGCAAGTCATAAACCAGCTTACCTTCCTTGAAAACGTCTACCAAGAGAGGAACAGCATCAAAATTACGGACAGTTTTCTTGATGTAAGTATAGGTTGGATGGAACATCTTGATTTCAGTCATGCTAGCAACATCGACACCATCATAGGTAATGTAATCACCTTCTGACTTGCCCTTTTCACGACTGGTGATGCGCCAAACTTGTTTCTTACCTGGTGTTGAAACTTTCTCTGCATTATTTGAAAGTTTAATGGTATTGCGCATATGACCATTCTCGTCTTCAATAGCAACAACCTTGTAAACTGCTCCAAGTGCTGGTTGGTCATAAGCAGTGATGAGTTTAGTACCTACCCCCCAGACGTCAATCTTAGCTTTTTGCATCTTGAGGTTAAGGATGGTATTTTCATCAAGATCATTGGATGCATAGATCTTAGCATCCGTAAATCCTGCTTCATCCAGTTGTTGACGAACTTTTTTAGAAATATAAGCAATGTCTCCAGAGTCAATGCGGACACCAAGGAAATTAATCTTATCACCAAGCTCACGCGCAACCTTAATCGCTGCTGGAACACCAATCCGAAGAGTATCATAGGTATCTACTAGAAAGACACAGTTTTTGTGAGTTGAGGCATAAGCCTTGAAAGCCTGATAGTCATTTCCATAAACTTGAACTAAAGCATGGGCATGAGTTCCTAAAACCGGAATACCAAAGAGCTTACCTGCACGTACATTACTAGTTCCATTGGCACCACCAATAACAG
>CAUUTJ010000031.1:0-19435 GCA_963548045.1 uncultured Streptococcus sp. | reverse complement strand
TGGCGATATAAACACCTGATGAAGAAGCTGTAATCAAAGCAAAGGCATCTGATACACCAGGAAGAACATTGATGAAGGCTGCAAGACCAATCAAAACGGCTGATGCAATGATTGCATTCTGAGGAACGTTGTGACGTGAGAGTGTATCTGCTTTGATAGCTTTCAAGAAACGGTTTGGTGAATCATGAGCAATTTGGTACAAGTGTCGCCCTGTTGAGTAAAGGGTTGAATTCAAGGCTGATGCAGCTGATGTCAAGACAACAAAGTTAATCAAAGCAGCAGCCCACTTAAGTCCAACAAGTTCAAATACTGTAACAAATGGTGAATCTGCTGCAGTAAGCTCTCTCCAAGGAATAATAGACATGATAGCTAAAAGAGCACCACCGTAGAAAAAGATAATTCGCAAAGGAATTTCCTTAACTGCCTTAGGCAATACTTTTCTTGGGTCCTTAGTTTCAGATGTAGTAACACCTATAAATTCAATCATCAAGTAGGCAAAGAAAACCATCTGGAAGGCCATGACAAAGTTCATCCCACCATTTGGGAAAAGGGAGAATTGATCACTGATATTTGCGAGGCTTGCTGAACCATATGGCGTTTCAAAGCCAGTCAAGACTAGAAAGACCCCTGTTGCAATCATGGCAAGAATGGCCACGATTTTAATCATAGCAAACCAAAATTCTACTTCACCAAAGATTTTAACAGCAATCAGATTGACCAAGCCCAAAATCGTTAGAAATACAACCTGAATTAACCAAGATGGCCAGGATGGGAACCAGAACTGAACATAATGAGCGATAGCTGTGATCTCAGCCATACCGATAAAGACCACAGATAACCAATAGGACCAAACAGAGAAATATCCCCAACCTTTACCGAGATAACGAGTAATGAAATTGATAAAGGTATGTTGTTCGGGATCCTGATAAAGCATCTCACCAACTGCACGCATCATGAGATACATAAAACCACCCGTAATCATATAGACAAGGACAATCGAAGGTCCCGTTAAACTGATAGAGCGACCAGCACCTAGAAATAGACCTGTTCCGATTGTTCCCGCAATGGCCATCACCTGAACGTGGCGGTTTGTTAATCCACGCTCCATTTTACTTTTCTTTTTATGTTTATTTTCTGAATTCATCTAGTCTCCTCAAGTTTTTAGAATGAAGAAAAGGAGTGACAGGAAGCGCTTTCCCTTTATCTACTCCTTCTTTTTTACCCTATTAAACTGTTTTTTCAACTTTTAAAATTTTAACGTCATAGCTTCCAGCAGGTGTTTCGATTGTAGCGATATCACCTTTTTTCTTACCAATCAAGGCTTGACCGATTGGGCTTTCGTTTGATACTTTTCCTGCGAAGGCATCTGCACCAGCTGAACCAACGATAATGTAGACTTCTTCTTCGTCTTCTCCAACTTCTTGGATAGTTACAGTTTTTCCGATAGCAACTTCATCTTGCGCAACTGCATCGCTATTCACGATTTCTGCATAACGAATTTTTGTCTCCAAGCTTGAGATTTGTCCTTCAACAAAGGCTTGTTCATCCTTAGCTGCTTCATACTCACTATTTTCGGACAAATCACCGTATGAACGAGCAATCTTGATACGTTCTACGACTTCAGGACGACGCACTAATTTTAATTCTTCTAATTCTTTTTCTAGTTTTTCCTTTTCTTCCAATGTCATTGGATAAGTTTTTTCTACCATTTTTCTCAACTTTCTTTTAATTTTTTAAATATATTTTACTTTTTTAAAGCAAAATTATGTGGAAAACCACATAATTTTAGTTTGTGCTATTTGATTGATGTAATTTACTATTGATATGTTCTTGAACGTTACGGTCATGTTCTTCTCGTGTTGTTGCATAGTAAACTTTACCATCTTGAACATTGGCCACAAAGTAGAGATAGTCACTCTTTGTTTGATTGATACTTGATTCGATAGCATCTAAGCTTGGACTATCAACTGGTCCAGGCATAAGACCTACTTTTGTATAAACATTATATGGTGAATCAATTGAAGTATCAATAGCTGCATCATCAGCAAGACTGATGTTTTGACCAAGTTTACCTTCTGCATAAAGGATAGCAATATTACTTTGAAGAGGCATATTTTGATTCAAGCGATTGTAGAAAATTCCAGCAATCAACTTACGATCCTCTGTTTTTGCTCCTTCTTTCTCAACAAGTGACGCAATTGTCAAGAGCTCATTAACAGTCAAGTTCTTTCCCTTGATAGCCGCATAATGTGGAGAGAGATTCTTGTCCATAGCTAAAAGCATGTTATCAATTAAGCTTTCAATTGTAGTGCTTTCTTTGATAGTATATGTTGCAGGGAAAAGATATCCTTCTAAGCGATAACGGACACCGCTATCTTTAGCTGGTAAGCTTTCAAGTAAGTTTGGATATTTGGCAACCTCTTGAGCAATAAAGGTTTCATCTTGAACCTTAGCCATGAAAGCTTCTGCTGTCATAGGCTCTTTAAATTCACCTTGAAGTTGACCAACAGTTTGAGCAATTTGCTCCAAAGTATAACCTTCAGGGATTGTCAATTCTGCAAGAGTAACTTCTTGAGGTTCAGGTGTGCCACCCTTTTGTAATTCTTTAATCACATCCTCAACATTCATGCTCTTCTGCAAGTTATAATAACCAGACTTCAATTCAGTGTAGTTTTTATACTTGGCATATACTGTAAAGACCAAACCATTTTTAATGACTCCAGATTTTTCCAAAGCTGAACCAATTTGTTGTGTATTGGCTCCATCTGGAATTTGAACTCTCACATATTGTTTAGAACTTGGGTCTACAGGTTGTAGGGCTGATTTAGCATAACTAAGGCCAAATAATCCACCAGCACCAAATAGAATCAATAGTACCAATGTTGTTACTAAACATCCTTTTAAGCGAGATTTTTTCTTTTTCTTAATTGGTTTTACAGATTCTCTACGACTTCTTCTAGGAAGTTCTGCCGCTTCAGTTTTATCTTCAGCATGATTTTCATTTGTAAACTCTACTTTGCTTGAGGCAAAGCTTACTGCTTCATCTTCATCGGGAGAAGCATCTTGAGTTTGGTAAGAAACTGAAACCCTAGTTGGAATCGAGTGTTTTTCTTCTTTTTCAGAGATTGTTTGAGGTGACTCAACTACCTCTTCTGCAGTTTCTTCTGTAACAGTTGGACGCGGAGGAACAACTGGTGCATTATCAATCAATTGGTCCACAGCTGAAACTGTTTTTGCAATTAACTCTTCTTCAGAAATACTTGGTTCTTTTTTTACTGAAGTTGATTCAGAAGAATCAGCTAAAGTTGAAAAGAGATCATCAGTTTGTTCGGCTTCGTTGGCCTCTCTTTTCAGTCGTTCTAAGTCGCGTAAAATTTGCTCTTTAAAGCTCAACTTTTCTTCTTCATTTGAATTTTCGCTCAAAGGTATTTACCTCCTTGTTGATAATCCTTAATATTATATCTTAAAAACTAGAGAAAAGCAACCTTATAAGCCTTTCTCCCCTCTAATTCCTATTTTCCCAGACCATGTCATACCATTCTTCTCCAGCAAATTGAGACTTAGACTTGCCTTCATTCACAAAACCATGCTTTTCGTAGTAGTCAATGAGATAGTCATGGCAGGTCAGATTAATTCCCTCACGTTCATGCTTGAGAGCCACTTCCTTTAAGGCAGTTAAGAGTTTTTTTCCCAGCCCCAAGGATTGAGCTTTCTTTGCAACAGACAGACATGTCACAGATATATACCCACCTTCTTGATGACTGTGATCTTCTATTTCTTCGGTAAAGGATTGATCCTGCAAATAACGATGAGGGACTACTGGACCTTCAATATAACCGAGGATTTCTCCATCTTTTTCTGCTACTAGAAAACTAGTTTTAATCTCCTTTAAATGTGCTTCAAAAACAGAGCGAGGTATGGCTTCTTCAATTGAGAAATTCTCTAATTCAATTTCCAAAATACGATCTAAGTCACTAAGTCTAGCTTGACGAATAATCATAATTCCTCCTGGTAAAAAGGATTTCTCCAACACATAAGAAAGGCAACTTCACTGCTCCTTTCCCCTTCTACAATTCCTTGTTCCATAAACCCATTCATTTCAAAATAAGTAAGCCATTCATCTTTACAAATCAGATAAATAGCTGGACTATTTTTTTGACGGATAACTTCTTTCAAACTTGCAAGCAACAAAGTTCCAAAACCTTGTTTCTGGAAGTCTGGATGAACAGATAAATCTTCGAGGATTATTGAACAATCGCTAATGAATTCCTCATTTCCACTCTCTAAATTCCATTTGTTTAAAGAGGATTTAACCGTCCTTGCGAAGATATAAGCAATTACTTGACCATCTAGGCTTGCTAAGAGAAACGTATCCGCATGATTGCGGATACGTTCTTCTAGTATTTCTCGAGTTATTTCATCTTGGGAAGTCTGAGCACTCTCTTGTATCAAACAAATGTGTTCGATATCTGAAACCTGAGCTTCCCTGATATTAATTGGAAATTCCATAATTTTCCTTACTGAACATTGCTTGTCAAATTAGACAAGAGACGCTCGAATGAGTATTCATACGTTTGAATATCGCCTGCTCCCATAAAGACATAGACAGCATTGTCATGATCTAGGAGAGGAGATACATTTTCAACTGTGATAACTTGATGTTTTTTATGAATCTTGTTTGCTAAATCTTCAACCTTGACATCACCATGGTCAACTTCACGAGCTGAACCATAGATTTTTGCAAGGTAAACTGCATCTGCTTGATTCAAGGCTTGGGCAAAATCATCCAACAAGGCGATTGTACGAGTAAAGGTATGCGGTTGGAAAATAGCGACGATTTCCTTGCTTGGATATTTTTGACGTGCAGCATCAAGAGTCGCTACGATTTCAGTTGGATGGTGAGCAAAATCATCGATGATAACAGTGTCATTGATAATCTTTTCTGTAAAGCGACGTTTCACTCCTCCAAAAGTCTTCAAGTGTTCACGCACTAAATTCAAGTCAAAACCAGCAGTATAAAGCAAACCAATCACAGCGGTTGCATTCATGATGTTGTGGCGACCAAAAGTTGGAATGTGGAATTGACCTAACTCTTGACCACGGAAGTGAACTGTGAAAGTTGAACCTGTAGTAGAACGAAGCAAGTCGCTTGCTACAAAGTCATTATTTTCTGCTTCAAAACCATAATAATAGATTGGAGCGTCAGACGTAATTTTACGCAACTCTGGATCTTCACCATAGACAAACAAACCTTTGCTGATTTGTTTTGCATAATCATTAAAGGCGTTGAAGACATCCTCCAAGCTTGTGAAATAGTCAGGGTGGTCAAAGTCGATATTAGTAATGATAGAGTATTCTGGGTGATATGGCATGAAGTGGCGTTCGTACTCATCTGATTCAAAGACAAAATACTTGGCATTTTCAGAGCCACGTCCTGTACCATCACCAATTAGATAGCTAGTATCAGTAATGTGTGACAAGACGTGAGAAAGCATCCCAGTTGTTGAGGTCTTACCGTGTGCACCAGCAACTCCCATGCTGATAAAGTCACGCATAAAGCTGCCAAGAAATTCATGATAACGTTTATAACTTAGACCATTCTTGTCTGCATAGGCAATTTCAACATTGTTATCTGGACGAAAGGCATTCCCAGCAATAATTTCTAAATCACCTTGAAGGTTTTTCTCATCGAAAGGTAAAATTTTAATACCTGCTTGCTCTAATCCACGTTGGGTAAAGTAATATTTTTCAACATCAGATCCTTGGACCTTGTGCCCCATTTGGTGCAACATCAAAGCCAAGGCACTCATTCCTGATCCTTTAATTCCGATAAAATGATAGGTTTTTGCCATCTTTTTCCCCTTTACTCTGTCATATTTGTCAAGTTCAACTCTTGAGCAATTTTACGTTCTTTTTCTGTTTGATTTACTTTTTTGTTATAAATCTGGCTTTTCTTTAAAAAATCATAATTATTCTTTTTTGGTCCAAGATGCTCTTCTTTGGTAGTTTGCTGTATCTGAGGAGCCATTTCAGCCAAAATATAATGGCTTTGTTTTAGTTTGTCACTATATTTGGTAAGCTCACCTGGATTTTCCTTTTGGAAAGGAGCTGTCGGCTGATTTGCTTGCCTTACTACATTATTTGAAGATTTATAGCGTTTTGTAAAACTAACATCTTGGGTCAAATACTTTGCTGAACGTTTTCGTTTCAAATCAGCTCTGGCTTCTTCACGAGCAAGTTCAGCGTAGGTTTTTTCCTTTTTTTCTGTCAATTTCTCTGGTGCCTTAATCGGTGACTCTTTTTCAGTAGTAATTGGTGACCATTCCAAGTAGTTTTTATCTTGGTAGTCTCCCTTAATGTTACTAATGAGATCCGACTCATCATATAAATTCATAAACGGCATCTCTGTCAGCATAATTTCATCATCTGACACTATTGGAAATCGTTCTAGCTTCATTTTTATTTCCTTTCAATACTCCATTATAGCGTAAAGTCTTGATTTTTCAAGTCTTGGCTTCAGAAATTCCTAATATTTCTTGAATTTCAGAAAGTGTCAGGCTTCCACGAGACTCTGTTCCGTCCAAGACTTCTGAGACCAGATTCTTTTTCTCTTCCTGTAACTCTTGAATTTTCTCTTCGATTGTTCCACGAGTTACTAGGCGATAAACTTCAACAGCTTGTTCTTGTCCCATACGATGAGCTCTACCAATAGCCTGTGATTCGACTGCTGGATTCCACCATAAGTCGACCAGAATAACTGTGTCAGCACCAGTAAGATTGAGACCAACACCACCAGCTTTTAGAGAAATCAAAAACACATCACGGTCACCTTGATTAAAAGCCTTGGTCATTTCTTGGCGTTCCTGTGAGGGAGTTGAGCCTGTAATCTTAAAGGAAGTTAAGCCAAGCTGAAGCAACTCCTCTTCAATGCGGTCTAGCATCCCCCTAAATTGAGAAAAGATGAGTACACGATGATTTCCTTCAGCAATCTGACTCAGCAAATCTCGTAAACTATCCAGCTTCCCGCTATCTCCCTTGTAATCCTCCATAAATAAGGCTGGAGTATCACAAATCTGGCGGAGACGCATGAGCCCTGTTAAAATTTCGACACGATTTCGTTGAAACTCTGCAGCTGTCACATGCTCTATTCGTTCTTGCATCTGTTGAAGTTGAGCTAGATAGATGGCCTTTTGCTGATCTTCCAGTTCATTTTTATAAACGACTTCTATCAGGTCAGGCAATTCAGTTAGGACTTCTTCTTTTTTACGACGCATGACAAATGGTTTGATAAACTGAGCCACTCTCTCAGCCGGTAATTTCATAAAGTCTTTTTTTGCTGGTAAAAGTCCTGGCAAGACTATTTGAAAAATAGACCACAATTCGCCAAGGTTATTTTCAATCGGTGTTCCCGATAGAGCAAAGACTGATGGAACAACAAACTTTCTCAAAGTTTTCGCAATTTTAGTCTGGGCATTTTTCATCACCTGAGCTTCATCTAGAAATAGAAAGTCAAAAGATAAATCCTGATAAATCTCGCTATCTTGCCTAAAAGTAGCATAACTGGTCACATAAATCTGATGTTTTTCTGCTAAAATAGCCTCTCGATAGGGTTTTAAACCATGCACAACAGCCACATCCAAATTCGGTGCAAATTTTTGAAACTCGTCAGCCCAGTTATAGATGAGACCAGATGGAGCAAGAATTAAGACTCGGCTTTTTTCGTGCATCTGGCTACTCAGAAAGGCAATAGCTTGCAAGGTCTTGCCAAGTCCCATATCATCCGCTAAAATCCCACCAAATCCATAATGGTGAAGCATTTGAAGCCATTGAATCCCCTTTTTCTGATAATCTCTGAGATCAGCTTTGATATTCAGAACTGTCATCGGAAAATCCTCTGGATGCGTCAAATCGTGCGCCAAATGCCTAAATTCTTCGGTAAATGTTACTTGGTCCTGATCCTTAAACAGATGAGAAAGGGTATAAGCTAAAGATTTGCGTGCATGGAAAGAATCACTCTCTATCTCTTCAATTCCCAAATCATCCAAATCCTGACGAATACGTTTGGTCTCTTCATCAAAATAATAGACCTGATTAGATGAGCTAATATAATAGTCCTGCTTGGCAACAAGAGCTTTCATTGCTCGATTGATTTCTTCTTGATCTATATCTTGAAAATCAAATTGAATTTCTAAAAGACTCCCCTTGGATGAGATATGAATTTGAGGTTTCTGAACCTGATAAAGATTTTGCAAGCTCTCAGAAATCTTTAATTCTCCTAGTGCTTCAAAGACTGGTAATACTTCTTGAAAGAACGTATGGACTGCTTCGGCTTTCAAACTCTGACGCCATGAACGAAAATCTGCTTCAAATCCAGCAGATAAAGCCAACTGAAAAATCTGTTTTTCTAGTTGAATATCACTCGCAAAAGGGAGATTCTCTAGTTCATTTCGAGTAGTTACTATGCAAGTTTCATATTGGAACTGCATATCTAAACGAATAGATCCGTCCTCTTCTCGTTCCATGTAGAAAGAGGGACGAAAAGATTGGATTTGAAGAGACTCAGGTGCCTCTACTTTTCCGAGGCCTTTAAACTGGGACAAGGTCGAAGCTAAGAGATCTCGGTCACTCGTATCAAACTGTAATATTCTTCTACCACTATGATCTAAAGGAACTTTTCTAAGCGCATCTAATAAACTAGCCTGTTTTTTCGTCAATAGGTAAAAATTGCCTTTAGAGAATAAAACTTGTCCCCCATAAAAGACATTGACCCCTGTCCGTTCGAGGATTTCCATCTCATAATAGTTGGATTTTTCTTTAATCTCAAAAGAAAACAAACCTGCTTGACCATCAAAATCTTGGAAAAGAAGATGATGATAAGTTGTAAGCTGATGATCAAATTGGAATACATTTAAGCCCATCAAAAGACAAACACCTTGCTCAAAAAAGGTCTTAGGGAAATAGAGATGTCGCCCTTGATTTTGGAAAAAAATAGGATTGTCCGTTTTCTCCTCAACCAGTCCTAGCAAGAAACTTAAAACTTCTTGGCTGGCTTTATCAAAATACTCAAGTCTTAATGAGGTCTCGTAATGTTTTCCTATCATGTAAGGTTTTGAAAGCTCTATGACTTTTAAGAAAAGAGGGATATCCCTAATCACATAAAACTTTTCTTGCTTAGAAAGACCAATTCTTAAGGTCCAGATAATACGATTAGTGCCTGCTTCTACCTGACCCTGTGCAGAAAGCTGATAAATGTTGGATTGACATGGCATTTGGATAGACTTTAAGAACTCTCCTCCAAAAGTCACTTGCGTCTCAACAGTCTCCTTCTCTTCCTGATTAGCCTCCAGATTAAGTAAAATTTTTTGTCCTAGTTGGTCATTTTTTAGGTAATATTCCAATGCCGCTAAATGAACACAGTAACCTCTTTTTTTGAAAAAAGCACAGGTACAAAAAATCAAATCGTCATCCAAACTATAACGAATTTCTTCATCCGCTACACGCGCATAGATACGATGCTCTTGTTCTTTGATGATTTCAATCTGACCAGTTTCGTAGAGTTCTACTCCCTCCATTCGAAGCTTTCCTGGAATCAATTTAGCCATAGTTTCCCCTTTACTTTATCTCTTAATTATACCACATTTCTGCCTATAAAAATAGCCTTCTAGGAGTACTTTTCTCCTAAAAGGCTAGGTTTTTAATAATTTGAAAAAGTGGCAATGATTCGTTGACAAACTTCTTCCAAGACAGATGTAGGCATGGCTACATTCAAGCGAGCGTGAAGGGCTCCTTCTTCACCAAAGTCCAAGCCCCTATTCAGGATAACCTTGGCTTGGTCTCTCAAGAGTTTTCTTAGTTCATCATCGCTAATTTCATAGGCTGAAAAATCAAGCCAAATAAGATAGGTCCCTTGAGGTTTCATGACCTTGATTTTAGTTTCTTTACCAAACAAATCAACTACATAAAGGATGTGTTTCTCGATTAGTTCTTTGAGTTCTGACAACCAATCTTCCCCATAGCGATAGGCTGCTTCTGTTGCCAAATATCCTAAACCTGAGATTTCATGTTGATTATTAGCCAGCTGACGTTTTTGGAAAGCCACTCTCAACTTGGGATTTTCGATAATGGCGTAGGAATTCTTTGTTCCCGCAATATTAAAGGTCTTGGTAGCGCTGCTTAGAATCAGAGAAAATTCTTTAAAATCTTCATTTACCGTATTAAATGACTGGTGTTTATGTCCAAACAAGGCTAAGTCTTGGTGGATCTCATCAGATACCAACAAAACTCCATGTTTTTGACAAAGTTGTCCAATCTTCTCCAAAACCTCTTTTTCCCAAACACGTCCACCAGGATTATGAGGATTGCAGAGAACGTAGAGTTTCACATCCTCTTCGACAAAATCTTTCTCTAATTGATCAAAATCAATCTCAAAAAGTCCGTCTTTTTCTACTAGAGAGTTGGTGATTAGTCTACGATTATTGAGCTTAATACTGCGAGCAAAAGGAGGATAAACCGGTGTGTTAATGAGCACTGCTTCACCTTCCTTGGTGAAAGCTTGAATAGCTGTTGAAATGGCAGGTACTACTCCTTCGATAAAGACTAGAGCATCCTTATCAAAGCGATAACCGTGCTGTTTTTCTTCCCAGTTTTGAACGGCTTCAATCAATCCATCACTAGCATAGGTATAACCATAAACTAATTGCTCTGCATAGTCATGGACTGTCTGACGAATCTCAGGCAACACTTCAAAGTCCATATCAGCAATCCAAGCCGGCAATACTTCTCGGTCAGTTTCAGCTTCTTTCCATTTGTAGGTATGATGTCCAAAACGATTGGGCAAGGTCGTAAAATCATATTTTCCCATAGTTTTATCCTTCCAAGGCTTGACGCAAGTCTTCAATCAAATCTCTAACATCCTCAATACCAATAGACAAGCGTAAGAGGTCATCTGTCAATCCATAAGAATGACGAACCTCTGCAGGAATATCTGCATGGGTTTGAGTAGTTGGGTAGGTAATCAGACTTTCAACCCCACCCAAACTTTCAGCAAAAGAGAATACTTTCAAGGTATTTAAGATATGAGGAATACGCTTCTCATCAGCTACTTTAAAGGAAATCATCCCCCCACGTCCTGTATACAGGACTTCTTTAACTGCAGGTGATTGTTCTAAAAAGGCTACAATTTCTTGGGCATTGGCTGTTGAGCGCTCCATACGAAGTGACAAGGTCTTAAGACCACGAATCAATTGATAACTATCAAATGGTGACAAAACAGCCCCTGTCGTGTTGAGATTATAAAAGAGTTTTTCGTATAAATCAGTACTGTCTGTCACAACTACACCAGCTAGAACATCATTATGTCCTGCAAGGTATTTTGTCGCTGAATGAAGGACGATATCTGCCCCGTCTTCAATCGGACGTTGGTAAATCGGGCTATAGAAGGTATTATCAACGACAACTTTAGCACCTTTTGCATGAGCTAGTTTTGACAATTTTTCAATATCAAATTCCAACATCAAAGGATTGGTTGGTGTTTCAATATAGAGTACATCCACATCCTTTTCTAGCTCGGCAATTAGCTCTTCTTCTGTGTTGGCATAGGTAAAGTGGAAACGACCTTCCTGTTCCACTTGATTGAACCAGCGGAAAGAACCACCGTAAAGGTCACGGACAGCCAAAACCTTGCTTCCTACTGGAAAGACACTAAAGACCAACACAATCGCAGACATACCTGAACTAGTCGCTAAAGCATACTTGGCAGATTCAATAGCTGCCAAGACTTCCTCTGCCTTGCTACGAGTCGGGTTTTTGGTACGGGTATAGTCAAATCCAGTTGATTGACCAAATTCTGGGTGCTGATAAGTCGTTGAAAAGTGAATAGGTGTCACCAAAGCACCTGTTGCTTCATCAGACTTGATCCCTGCTTGTGCTAAAATTGTGTTGATGTGAAATGATTTACTCATACAATACCTCCAAATCTATACTAACTATTGTACCACTTATTTCCATCTACTCATTTTCTTGTTTTCAAGAGCTAGTTATAGTTTCAAACTATATAAAAAACGATAACCTTTTCTAAAGTTATCGTTTTTCTGTTAACAATTATTATTATTTAACGTGTTTGGCAAGATCTTCTTGAGCTTTCTTGTTAGATTCTTCTTTTTCTTTTAGCCATTTTTGTCTAGCTTCTTCATACTCAGCTGTTGTGACAATCTTATCTTGCAATTTAACGTATTTGTATGATTCCACACCCTTGTTACCCGCTTGAGAGAAGGCAGCAGAGAATGGTACTGTTTTTCTGATTCCTGGTGTACCACCAAGAGATACACTTGGAAGCGTGAGAGAGCTATCTACCAACCAAGCTTGGGCTTCTGCGTATTTGTCATAACGTTTGGTCAAATCTTGTTCAGCATTTGCTTCTTCCAACATCTTAGTATAGGTATCCAAGCCAACCGCAGTCGCTTTAGCATTACTTTCACCAGGTTCTAAGCCAAGGTTTTGCAATGAACCACCACTTGTTAGACTAAGAGTATCAAGATAAGTTGATGGATCCTGATAGTCAGGACTCCAACCACCATTATAGAGGTCATAGTCTTTTTGAGCAGCTGTATTGGCAAGATAACCAATGCTATCCATTTCTTCTGTAGTCAGCATTTGAATATCGATAACGACATTATCTGCACCCAAAACAGACTCGATAGATTGTTTGAAGGAACTTGCCTCTTGGACACCCTTCTTATATGATTGGTCTACTGGCAAGTCTAGGTGAATAGGGAATTGAACACCTTTACCTTCCAATTCTTTCTTGGCTTGTGCAAAAGCTTCTTTAGCCTTGTCAGTATTATAGTAGGCATCTTGTGCATCAGCAAAGTTCATATTTTTCCATACTTGGCCATAGTTAACCATCTTAGAAGCTACGACATCACCAAAATCTTTACCATCAAGTGTTACAAATGAAGGTGGAACAAGCAAGTTTCTGATAATCTTAGTCGCTCCCTCTTCCCCTTGTGACTGAGCCCCATAAGCTTTACGGTCATAGGCAAAGTTAATGGCTTGACGGAATGATTTGTTTAAGACTGCTTCTTGTTGAGCTGTCTTTTCAGCGTCTGTCGTTTTTGAGGTGTGGTTATAAGATTTTCGATCTAGGTTAAAGTTATAATAGTAGGATGTCGCAGTTTGCATACTATAGATAATATTATCCTTGTACTTCTCTTGCACACCTGCAAAACTTGAACTATTTGGGTAGAGACGTGCAAAACTATAGACACCTTCGCTAAAGTTACGAACAAGCGCATCTTGGTCGCTTCCATCATAGTATGTCAACTTGACATCATCTACAAATACATTTTTTGCGTCCCAGTAGTTTGGATTTTTCTTGTATTCAAGTACAGATTTAGATGTGAATGATTTTAGGATGAATGGACCATTATACAAGATATTTGCTGGATCCACCTTACCAAAATCATCCCCTTTTGAGTTCAAGAAGTCTGCATTTACTGGAAACAGAATAGTTGCAGTTGTTTTTGAATTCCAATAAGGTTCTGGTTGAGTCAAAGTATATTGAACAGTATGGTCATCAATAGTCTTAACTCCAACTGTTGAAAAGTCTGTTGTTTTCCCACTAACGTAGTCAGCCAGACCAGCAACAGAATCTTGCACTAAATACAAGGCTTCTGAATTTTTATCTGCAGCATATTTCAAACCTGTCACAAAATCTTGTGCTGTTACAGGAGCATACTCTTCACCATCTGCTGTGTACCATTTGGCGTCCTTACGAAGTTTGTATGTATAAGTCAAACCATCTTGGGAAACAGACCAATCTTCTGCCAATGAAGGAATGTAGTTTCCATATTGGTCATTTTCCATCAAGCCATCTACCAAGTTTGTGACAACATCACCTGTTGTTGCACGGTTTTCTACTAGATAGTTAAGACTAGAAGGATCGTTACTGTATACATAATTGTAAGTCTTTGTAGAACTAGCTGAACTACCACAAGCAGTCAATAGTAAACCAGCACTTAAGACGACGCCTGCCAACGTCAGATATTTTGCCTTAGACTTTTTCATCTCCAGAACCTCCAAATTTAAATATTTGTATCATTATACAGTTAAAGTTTTTTTTAGTCAAGCGTTTATGCGTTAAAAATTTACATTTTTCTATATTTTTTATATTTTTATGTATTTTTTAAAGAAAAAAAGAACAATCTAAACATTTTTTCTTTAAAAGTTCAAATTGTTCGTTTTATTTATAAAGCATTATGATGATTTTAATCGTGCTCTCAACTGGTCAGCTTTTGCCTTTCCAATAACCTTATCTAAGAGACGAGTATAGAGACTCATGAATCCATAGAGCCCACCACCTATTACACCGATTAGAGCGACATAGATGAAACTCCAGAAGCGTCCAGTTGGTTGGAAGACAAAGCCGATAATCCATTGCAAGAATCCAACAAGGATAAACATGACTAAAGTTAAAATAGTGACTAAGATTGTTCTCTTCAAGATAATCTTTCGGCGAGCACCTGTAATCTGACAGATTTCACGGTACATTAAAACAATTGGGATGATGAGACCGATGGTCGTTGAAATTAATGGTCCATAACTGTGGAAAATCGCTATTGATGGTAGTTGTAAAACAATCTTAGCAAGCGAACCATAGATAAAATATAGAACTGCCTTACGGTTACGGAACATAGCCTGAAGCATTGGTGACAAGACCATGTACAAACCTAGGATTGTTGACTGCAAGACTGCAAAGATAAACAAGCCCAAAGCCAAACTATCAGGTTTACCGTAGAAAACTGTATAGAGCGGTTCTCCCACCATGACTACTCCAACCGTTGCAGGTAGTAGGAATAAGAAGAGCATGGTAATACTATCTTGCACCAACCGAGAAGCTGCTGGTAAATCACCCTTGACATAGTTCTCAGTCAAGAGAGGCAGACCAACACTACCGATCGAAACTCCAACCGAAATCAAAATCATGGTGATTTTATTAGGATTGGCAGAGAAATAAGAAAACATGACAACCAAATCTTCATTACTATAGTTGGTAAACCACTTCATGCTATTGATAAAGGTCATTTGGTCCAAGATTTGGAAAAGTTGAATAGCTGAACCTGTTATGATAAAAGGAATAGCTTCCTTAATCGTATCAACCAGTAGACTCTTACTATCAATCTTATCTCGAGTTTCAAATACTTTTTGAAGCAAACCTTCCTTGTAAAGGAAATAAAGTAAGACAGCGAAGCTAGCTACCATTCCCACAAAAGCCGCAAAGGTAGATTGGGTAACCGCCGATAGATAATCTTTTGAACCAAGTTTCATGATGATAAAGGTTGCTAATAGCATCCAAATAACACGGATAACCTGCTCAGCGATTTGGCTCATAGCATAAGGCTTGAGATTATTCATCCCTTGGAAAAATCCACGGATAACACTCATAGATGGGAAAATCAAGACCGCCCACGCTAAACTTTGCATAATTGGAATTAAGTCCTTACCGACTCCGGAAAGGTCCGCCAACCAAGGTGCAAAGAGGTATAAGATCAAGGCAAAGGCAAGTCCTAGCACAGTCATAAAGCCCAAGAAACTTCGAATCAGGGCAAAACTATGCTCTTCTTCTTGCATGGTATTGTATTTGGCAACCTGCTTAGCAACTGCAACTGGAATACCTGCTGTCGAAATCAACAAGAACCAGGCGTAGATATTATAACCCATGGTAAAGAGACCGTTAGCCGTTGCAGCATAAGTCCCCATCCAGATATACCATGGGATAATGTAAATAGCTCCGAGGAGGCGACTGATAAAGTTACTTGCTGTTAGCCAGGCAGTCCCTCGTAACATCTGGGCCTGCTGATGATTATTTTCGTTAGACATAACTTCCTCATTCAATTTTAATAACTAGGAAATGTTCCTTATCTTCCATTATAAACTTTTCCTTGTTACTTGTAAAATTCAGACTTTCAGTTTACAATAGAAAGTATGATAAAGATTGAAACCGTATTAGATATTTTAAAGAAAGACAATCTCTTCCGTGAGATTATTAACCAAGGACATTACCATTATTATTACAGTGATGTCGTTTTTGATAGCATCTGCTACGATAGCCGAAAAGCTCGAGAAAATAGTCTCTTTTTTGTCAAAGGAGCAGCCTTCAAAAAAGAATTTCTCCTTTCTGCAATTGAACAAGGACTTGGATGGTATGTAGCAGAACAGGACTATGAAGTCGGTATTCCCGTTATTGTCGTTAGCAATATTAAGAAAGCCATGAGTTTGATTGCCATGGAGTTTTATGGCAACCCTCAAGAGAAATTAAAATTACTTGCTTTCACTGGAACTAAAGGAAAAACTACAGCAGCTTACTTTGCTTATAACATCTTAAATCAAGAATATCGTCCAGCTATGTTGTCAACCATGAACACTACTTTGGACGGTAAGACTTTCTTTAAATCTGCTCTAACAACTCCTGAAAGCATTGATCTCTTTGAGATGATGGCCCAGGCAGTTGATAATGGAAGAACTCATCTTATTATGGAAGTATCCAGCCAAGCCTACTTGGTGAAACGGGTTTACGGCCTGACCTTTGATGTCGGTGTCTTCCTCAACATTAGTCCTGACCATATTGGTCCTATTGAACATCCGACATTTGAAGATTATTTCTACCACAAGCGTCTCTTGATGAAAAATAGTCGAGCAGTTGTCATTAATAGCGATATGGATCACTTCTCTGTTCTGAAAGAACAAGTTGAGAACCAAGAGCACGACTTCTACGGTAGCCAATCAAGTAACCAAATTGAAAACTCTAAAGCCTTTAGCTTCTCAGCTACTGGTAAATTAGCTGGAGATTATGACATCCAGTTGATTGGGCACTTCAACCAAGAAAATGCAGTCGCTGCTGGACTTGCTTGTCTTCGTCTAGGCGCTAGTCTTAAAGATATCAAAAAAGGGATTGCTACAACTCGTGTTCCTGGTCGTATGGAAGTTCTCACTCAGAAAAATGGCGCAAAAGTTTTCATCGACTACGCCCACAATGGTGACAGTTTGAAGAAATTGATCTCAGTTGTTGAAACACATCAAACTGGAAAGATTGCTTTAGTACTTGGTTCAACTGGAAACAAGGGAGAAAGCCGTCGTAAGGACTTTGGACTTCTCCTCAATCAACATCCTGAAATCCAAGTCTTTCTAACAGCTGATGACCCAAACTATGAAGATCCACTGGATATTGCAGATGAAATCAGTAGCTATATCCATCATCCTGTTGAAAAGATTGTCGATCGCGAACAAGCTATCAAGGCTGCTATGTCTGTTACAAGTCAAGAACTAGACGCTGTGATTATCGCTGGTAAAGGAGCAGACTGCTACCAAATCGTCCAAGGCAAGAAGGAAGACTATCCTGGAGATGCTGCTGTTGCAGAACGTTATCTATAGTATATTTAAAGAAGGCTAGGAAAATTCCTAGCCTTTATTTTTTTATAAAGATGAAGCCTTCTTTATCAAATTCTACAGCCAACTCATATTTCCCATCTTCATTTTGAATGATGTAGCCCAATAAAACTAAACTATCGACAAAGATATCACGACGTTTCTGCATAAGTTGGTCTTTTTTGAGAAATTTAAGCAAAAAGGTTGTCATATACTTGAGAGCATACTCAGGGTTGACATCCCCTAAAACTGCATAGAGTTTCTGCTGATCTTCTGTCAGCGGATACTGGTGCTTAACCTTATAAAAGTAATTAGACAAGGTCATCTTTTCCCTAGCAAAATCCGTATACTCTTCTAGGATAGCTGCATTGGTTTGATTGCGCAATTCTGTCTGAAAATGTTTCTCCAGGATTTCTTGATAAACAGGACTATCATCCCTCACAAAGACTTCTTGGTCTAGTTCAAGAGAATTTGTAGATTCTAGAAAAGGAAGATTGAGAGAATAGCGTTTGTTTTCTCGAAGGATGAAACCAGCTTTAATATATTCCTCCAAGTGCTTGTCAACTGCAACCCCTGGAAACTGAGCCTTGATTTCACGGAGAATAACATCATCATGCTGATCAAGATAGTCAACCAAATCTCTAAAGAATGGCTGTCGCGTTAAGCGAGATGGATTAAAAATCTGAATCATGAAGATTCCTTTCTTTACAAACTAAAAGTGGTGATGTTGCTAATTGACTCGGATTAGTGCCAGGCTGATTCAAAGGTACAGGAAGCCCCAGTTCTCTATAATATTGACTCCAGAAATCACTGATTTCTTGCTCACCATCCCCAAACTTCATGGGAAAAGTCTCAAAAATAGGGAGTAGTTCAGCGATGAACTGAGAACAATAGAAACCATCTCCATCTGGGTAAAAGGAAGCATTATAGGGTGCACCTAAGTGGCACTCTGCCCGCTTTTTAACCTCTATACAATCAATCTCCGCATAGCGATAAAGGTCATAGACCTTCTCAGCTACAAAGAAATCTTCAGGGGATTGGACCTGGACGCCACCTTCCATCGTGGCATGATAGACCTTTCCGTCCAAAAAGATGGCCACGTGGCTATATTTACCAGTAGATTCCTGGATGGCTTGTCCTATATCCGAACTATCTTTCACAAAGATTAAATCACCATTTTCTAACATACTTCTCTCCTAGCAAAAAAGGAGCCGAAACTCCTTTTTAATACTGGTTTTCCCCATCTATCATTATGCATTAAAGCTTTCAGTCAATTGTGGTACTACTTGTTTCTTACGTGAAACAGCACCTGGAAGGAAAGCGTGGTTGTTTTCAAGTTTGAAGTTGAAAGCTGCTTCTACCTTGTCCATGTTGGCACCAAGGGCCAAAATTTCTGAGTTTGAGTTGACGATGTCTGTAATCATCAAAACAAAGTCAGAGTAGCCGTTAGCTGCATTGGCAGCTTGGATAGCTGCTTCGATTTCAGCTTGGCGTTCCAAAACTTCCGCAATATCAACTGTATTCACTTGAGCCACACGAACGTTGTTTCCGTTCAATTCAAAAGTCTTAGCATCGATATCGATCAATTCTTCTGCTGATTTGCTTGCCAAGTTAGTACCAGCCTTGAGCATGGCAAGACCGTATTCTTCCAAGTTGACACCAGCCAATTCAGCCAATTCTGGCGCAATCACTTTATCAGATGGGTGTGTTGTTGGAGATTTCAAAAGAAGGGTATCTGAAATCAAACCTGAAAGCATCAAACCTGCCATTTCTTTTGGCACTGCTACACCGTGTTCTTTGAACATGCGGTAAACGATAGAAGATGCTGATCCAACTGGCTCCAAACGCATGTAAAGTGGGCTGGCAGTTTCAAAGTTAGCCACACGGTGGTGATCCACTACACCGTAAACTTCTACTTCAGCGATATCTGAAACAGATTGTTGGAATTCATTGTGGTCTGTCAAGATGACTTGCTCTGCACCTTCTGCTTTAGCTGATGTGATGACGCGTGGTG
>CAUUTJ010000030.1:0-19811 GCA_963548045.1 uncultured Streptococcus sp. | reverse complement strand
ACCAATTAGATGATAAGGGTAAGGCTCAGGTTCAACGATTCCACGAGAAGCATTCGAAGGGTGGAGTCAATAAAAAAGACCGAGTAGCCAGCCTGAGAGAGCAATTTTTAAATAAAAATAAGAAAAAGTGAGAGTCCGCTCTCGCTTTTCTCGTATGGGGAGGTAAGGATGGAATTACGCAGACCGACATTGGCAGATAAAGAAACAATTTTAGAGATGATGGCAGAGTTTGAAGAGACCCAATCGGCTCATGACGGTGGCTTTTGGGATACTGAGAACTTTGATTATGAGGAGTGGCTAGAAACTAGCCATAATAAAGAAATGGGAATAGGATTGCTGGAAAATCGCGTTCCATCAATTCAGTTCGTATTGTTTGATAAATCAGGCCATGCTCTAGGATTTTTGAATCTGCGATTGAGACTAAACGAGGGCTTGCTGAATCATGCTGGCCACATTGGCTACTCCATCCGTCCCTCTGAAAGGGGTAAAGGCTATGCTAAAGAGGCCCTCCGCCAAGGTTTACAAGTTGCTAAGGAAAAGAATATCAAACGAGCTCTGGTGACTTGTAGCACGGAAAATCCTGCCAGCCGAGCGGTTATCTTAGCTAATGGCGGCCAATTTGAAGATGTTCGAAATGGAACGGAGCGTTATTGGATAGAAGTGGAGTAGAAGGATGACATGGAATACACCAAAACCAGGCGAATGGAAGAGTGAGGAGCTGAGTCAAGGACGCATCATCGATTACAAGGCTTTTAACTTTGTCGATGGTGAAGGAGTCCGCAATTCCCTTTATGTGGCGGGTTGCATGTTTCACTGTGAGGGTTGTTACAATGTAGCGACCTGGTCTTTCAATGCAGGCATTCCCTATACCAAAGAGTTAGAAGAGCAGATCATGGCAGATCTGGCCCAACCTTATGTTCAAGGTTTGACCCTACTCGGTGGAGAGCCATTCCTGAATACTGGAATTCTTTTGCCTCTCGTTAAACGCATTCGGAAAGAATTGCCGGAAAAAGACATCTGGTCATGGACAGGATACACCTGGGAAGAAATGATGCTAGAGACACCGGACAAACTAGAGCTTCTCTCACTGATTGATATTCTGGTCGATGGCCGCTATGATAAGAGTAAACGCAACCTCATGTTGCAGTTCCGAGGGTCTTCTAACCAGCGGATTATTGATGTTCAAAAATCATTGAAAGAAGGAAAGGTTGTCATCTGGGACAAGCTCAATGATGGCAAAGAAAGTTTTGAGCAGGTCAAACGGGATGATTTGCTATAGAGCATTTGTAAAGAAGTAGGGCAGAACGAATTTTATTTAAAAATCGTTCTGCTTTCGTATTTCTAGTCTTAGTTTAAAAAGACTTCCAAATTTTTTCAATAGTCTCAGATTCGTAAGGGGCAAACGCCCCTGGAGAGTGTTGGAGGTAGAAGATGCGAGATGAGCTCCGGGATAGAAATACGAAAAAATGAAAGAAATTTATTTCGTAAGTCCACTCCCTCAAGGTGGGACTTTGTACAATTTATCAGCGCGCTATTATATAGTGATGGCGATCATTCATTGGAGGTTGGGCATTTTGGTCCAGCCTTTTTTAGTTTCTATGCATAAATATGCAAGGCATCCGATCGTTTACAGAGGCTTGTTGCATTTTAATTGTACTTATTGGACAAAAAAGTGATAAATAATGCGTCATTTAGTAGAAATATGTTATAATAAATATGAGAAAGTACTAATTGGAGGTTTTCATGTCGCAAAGGAGACGAAGCCGTCGCTCGATTCAAAAATGGGGGCAAATGCGAATCATTAATTCCGTCTTGCTTATTTTTTTGTTTTTCACAGCTATTTGGGCGATCTATACCATGCTAGCCAATAATATCTTGGCTTTTCGTTATGTCAATGTTCTCGTGATTGCACTACTAGCTGTCTTCTTGCTCTTATCTACTTGGTTTGTTGTTAGAAACCAGGCTAAAAAGACGACCGTAGTTTTGCTTCTGGGCGGTTTGCTGATTAGCTCAGGAGTTCTGTTTGCCAGTCAACAACTCTTGAATCTGACTAGCAATGTCAATGGGCACTCCAACTATACAGAGTTTGAGATGGCAGTTTATGTCAAGAAAGACAGTGACATTAAAGATATCAAAGAAATCAAGGAAGTGGTGACGCCAAAGGGCAACAATAATGAAGCCAACCTTACGGCTCTTTTGGACAATATCAAAAAGACCAAGGGACAGGAAATCTCCGTAGTAGACGCACCGACTTATCTGGATGCCTATAAGAGCTTGCAAGACGGTAGTGCCACTGCTATAGTGTTGAATAGTACCTTTGAGGATACGATTGCTACAGAAGATGCCGATTATGCGAAGAAATTAAAGAAAATCTACTCCTACAAAATCCGGAAAGAAGTGGCAGCGACGAGCAAGGTGTCTGCCAATGCGGATGTCTTTAACATTTATGTTAGCGGGATCGATACCTATGGTCCGGTAACATCGGTTTCTCGATCAGATGTCAATATCATCATGACGGTCAATCGTAAGACCAAGCAAGTCCTATTGACAACGACACCACGGGATGCCTATGTCCCGATTGCGGATGGAGGCAACAACCAAAATGATAAGTTGACCCATGCGGGGATCTACGGAGTGGATGCTTCTATTCATACACTTGAGAATCTCTATGATATCAAGCTTAACTACTACGTTCGTCTCAATTTCACCTCCTTCCTCAAGTTAATTGACCTTCTAGGAGGGATCGATGTGGAAAATGACCAAGAATTTACGTCACATACAAATGGGAAACATTACCCCGTTGGGAAGTTGCGTTTAAATTCGGAAATGGCACTCGGTTTTGTTCGAGAACGCTACTCTCTTCAAGGGGGCGACAATGACCGTGGGAAAAACCAAGAAAAAGTCATTGCGGCCATTATCAAAAAGTTGACCTCTACCAAGGTCTTAAGCAACTACAATGAGATTATCGGAAACCTCCAAGATTCTGTCCAAACCAATATGCAGTTGCCGACTATGATGAACTTGATCAATACCCAGTTAGAAACGGGTGGTTCTTATGAGGTGACTTCTCAAGCGATCACCGGTCAAGGACGAAATGACTTGCCGTCTTATGCTATGCCTGGTTACAATCTCTATGTAATGGAGTTGGATCAAGCCAGCTTGACCAAGGCAAAGGAAACCATTCAAAAAGTAATGGAAGGAAAAGAAAAATGATTGATATCCACTCGCACATCGTCTTTGATGTGGATGATGGACCAAAGACAAGAGAAGATACGCGTTCCTTATTGGAAGAAAGCTATCGCCAAGGGGTGCGGACCATTATCTCCACTTCTCATCGTCGCAAGGGGATGTTTGAAACCCCCGAAGAAAAGATTTCTGAAAATTTTCAAGAAGTGAAAAAAATTGCGGCAGAGGTCGCGCCAGATTTAACGATTCATTACGGGGCAGAGATCTACTTTACCAATGATGTCTTGAAAAAACTGGAAGAAAAGATCATTCCACGTTTGGCAGATACGCGCTTTGCTCTGATTGAATTCAGCATGGGAACACCTTACAAGGAGATTCATACGGCCTTGGACCGTTTGCTCCATCTAGGTGTGACACCGGTGGTGGCCCATATCGAGCGCTACAAGTGCTTGGAGAAAAATGAGGAGCGCGTGCAAGAGATGATTGACATGGGCTGCTACATGCAGATTAATAGTTCCAGTGTTCTCAAGCCTCGCCTCTTTGGGGATGAGCAAAAACAACTCAAAAAACGAGCTCGCTACTTCTTAGAAAAAGACTTAGTGCACTTTGTGGCCAGTGATATGCACAATGTGGATAAACGACCGCCTTATATGGCAGAAGCCTATCGTTTGATCAAGGAAGAATACGGAGAACAACGAGCACAAGCTCTCTTTGTCAGCAATCAAGAACTCTTGTTAGCGGATGAATTAATCTAACCAGGAAACAGGTGGAGAGATCCACATGAAGGAGTAATTAGGAAATGAACAATCAAGAAAATCAAGCAGTGGAAATTGATGTTTTCGCTATGCTGAAGACCCTATGGAAACGCAAGTTTTCGATCGTTTTGGTCGCTCTTGTCTTTGCCATCGCAGCATTTGGCTACAGTGCCTTTTTAGCCAAGAAAGAATACCAAAGTACTAGCCGGATCTATGTGGTCAGCCGTCAAAACCAAGACAACAATGCCTTGACAAACTCTGATTTGCAGGCGGGTTCTTACTTGGTTAAGGACTACCGTGAGATCATTCTTTCTCAAAATGTCTTGAGCCAAGCCATCGAAGAATTGAAACTCGATATGACACCTGCTGAGTTGTCGAAAAAGATCAGTGTATCCGTTCCGACAGATACTCGTATCCTTTCGATCACGGCTAAGGACGGAGATCCAAAAGAAGCAGCCCGCATTGCCAACGGCCTTCGGAATGTAGCAGCTGAAAAGATCATTGCTGTGACCAAGGTGTCAGATGTTACGACCTTGGATGAAGCAGAAGTGCCTCAATCACCTTCTTCACCAAATATCCGACGCAATGTCCTTCTTGGCTTTATTGCTGGAGCTGGTTTGATGGTGGTTCTCATGGTCGTAGTAGAAGTCTTGGACGATCGTGTCAAGAGACCAGAAGATATCGAAGAGTTGATGGGCTTAACCTTGCTTGGTATTGTGCCAGATATTAAGAAACTGTAGACTGGGGATCGCATGAATACGTTAGAAATTTCAAAAAATAAATTACAAGAAATTCGGAAGGCAGAAGAGTACTTCAATGCCCTAGCGACGAATATCCAATTGAGTGGGGTGGACTTAAAAGTCATCGCCATCTCATCTGTTCAAGAAAATGAAGGGAAATCAACCACTTCAACCAACTTGGCCGTTGCCTTTGCGCGTGCGGGTTACAAGACCCTCTTGGTCGACTGCGATATCCGGAACTCTGTCATGACAGGGGTTTTCCGTAGCCGGGATAAGATCCAAGGCTTGACCGACTTCTTATCTGGTCGTAGCCAATTGGACCAAATCTTGTATGCGACTGATTTTCCAAACTTGGATATCATCGAGTCTGGACAGGTCGCGCCAAACCCAACAGGTCTCTTGCAAAGCAAGAACTTCACTGTGATGATGGATGCCCTGCGTGAGCATTTTGACTATATCATTGTCGATACGCCTCCAATCGGGGTCGTGATCGATGCGGCCATTATCGCCCAACGCTGTGATGGAACTGTCTTGATCACAGAATCTGGTGCCAATGGACGCAAGGCTGTCCAAAAGGCTAAGGACCAATTAGAACAAACAGGCACACCTTTCTTGGGAGTGGTGCTCAATAAATTTAACATTAAAGCTGCTGAGTATGGTTCATATGGTGGATATGGATCTTACGGAGAGTACGGGAAAAAGTAAAGAATAGGATTATTAAAAATCCGGAGGAAAAGATGAAGAAGAGTTATTATCTTTATCTATTTATGAAAGGAATAATCGATGTTGTTGCGGGATTATTAGGAACCATTTTCTTGGTGATCCCTTTTTCGTTAATTATATTCTTGATTTATAAAGTTAATGGATATAAAGGTAGTATATTTTTTACACAAGATAGAATTGGATTACAAGGGAAAAAATTTAAAATTATTAAATTTAGATCAATGATAGAAGATGCAGAGAATATTTTGCGTTCGGATCCAATATTGTTCCAGAAATATATTGATAATGGGTATAAGTTGCCACCAAATGAAGATCCTCGATTAACAAATATTGGTAATTTTATTAGAAAAACAAGTATAGACGAAATACCACAGTTTGTAAATGTTCTGTTTAGACAAATGAGTTTAATAGGGCCTAGACCAATACTAGCAAAGGAATTATCGGAGTATAATATTTCAGAACAAGAAATATTATTATCAGTTAGGCCAGGAATTACAGGATGGTGGCAGGTATCTGGAAGGAGTGATGTTCAGTATCCTGACAGATGCGAATTAGAGTTGTATTACCCATTGAATCAATCATTCTGGTTAGATATCAAAATTTTCTTTTTAACGATTAAGAAAGTGATATCTAGGGAGGGAGCGCATTAAGTCACTTGAAATCTATATGTTATAAGTGTATAGATCAAGGGAAACGAAGATAGATTTACACAATTGTTTAAATCTTTTAAAAAAATATCATAATGAATTGGAAATTAAAATGGATAGGGTAATTAAAATCATTGTGGCGACACATAAAAACTATATCATGCCTAGTAATAGAGAATTGTATCTACCTGTTCATGTTGGTAGTGAAGGGAAGGAAGAGTTAGGTTATCAAAGGGATGATGAAGGGAAAAATATATCTAAATTAAATCCGTATTATTGCGAGTTGACAGGGCTTTATTGGGCTTGGAAAAATTTGGATTGCGATTATTTAGGTATGGTACATTATCGCCGATATTTTACAGATGTAAAACGCTCATATAAAAAGGATATGGATATAAATGAGGTGGTATTGTCTGAAAAAAAAATAAGGGAACTTATGTCAGAGTATGATGTAGTGGTACCCTCAAAAAGGAAATACTATATTGAAACGTTGTATTCTCATTATTCACATACACACGGATATGCTCATCTTGACATCACTAGAGAAATAATAGCAAAATTATTTCCAGATTATCTTGATTCTTTTGATAGTGTGATGAGACGTCGAAGTGGTTACATGTTTAATATGTTTATTATGTCAAAAGAGAATGTATCGAGATATTGTGAGTGGCTTTTTCCAATTTTAGATTCATTGTATAAAACTCTAGATATTTCTGAATATTCTCCATTTGAAGCACGACTTTTTGGACGAGTGAGCGAGAGACTTTTTAACGTTTGGTTGGCTAAAGAAAAATTACGAATAAAAGAAATGCCGTTTCTATATATGGAAAAAATAAATAAGTTTGAAAAGGGAAAATCTTTTTTACAAGCTAAATTTTTAGGCAAAAAATACGGGCAGAGTTTTTAAAAAATGATCTTTTTATTATTGACTATATTATTGTTTTTATTATTCCCTGTACCTTCTTTGGTACTAAGTGTTGTAGGAGTAGTTATTGATAAAAAATTATCTAAATTGTATTTAATTTTGGTTTGTTTATCGATTTCAATTATTTCATTACGCTACATTCCGCATCCTTTGGACGATGGAGCTTTTCATTTTAGAGCTGTAAGTGTACTGGCTAACTATAATAATGTTGTGCAGTTATTTAAAGATTTTGCTTCTGGATTACAGATTGGGAGATATGATTACGGATCTGTTCCAGTATTTACACTATTAATGTACTTAGTTAGAAATACCTATCATTATAGCTTGCTTAGTTTTATCTCAGCTTTCGTAACCTATTTTAGTTTTGGTTATGTTGTTATAGATATGTTTAATAGTTATAGAAAATGTTCTAAACTAAGTTATATAATAGTATTTTTGACTGTGCTAATATTAAACAACTATAGATACACAACTAGCGGTATGAGATTTTGTATGGCTGTCTCATTAATAATGTTGTTGCTATACATAGATTCAAAGAATGAGTACACAGATTTTAAAACCATATTCTTGTATTTAATACCATTAGGAATTCATTCAGCGATTATTTATTTTATTGCTTTAAGATTGGCATTCCCAATATTGAAAAAAGTGACTATTTTAAAAAGTATAGTTATGATACTAAGTTTTCCTATACTTTTTGGAGTGTTTCCGTTAATAGCTCGATGGACCGGATTAGCTTATTTTGAGTCATTTGTTAGAAAGATAGAAATATACTCGGATAATACATCTTATGCAGACTTGTTTAATACTACTTTAACAGTACGTCTATATGTTGGCTTGCTTTTAATGTTTTTATTTTTGGTAATGTATTTAATTTTAGGAAAAATTGTACGATTTGAAAAAGACTGGCGCATCACGTTTGTAAAGATGACATACTATATCACCTTATTATCGGTTGGTTCGGTTCCGTTTCGAAATATATATGATCGGAATCTGTTTCTACTTCTGCCAATGATAGCCATTTCCGCTTACGTTTTGTTTACATATAGAAATAGATTAACTATACCGTCTAATCGTAGTTTTATATATTTAGGAACGTTTAGCACTGTGTCTATTTCATTATTTATAGGTATTTTATACAATCGGAATTTTCCATTTAATTTGATTGATTTCAGTAAAACAGATTTGCTGGTAAAAAATATTTTTCAGTTCTTTTCGGATTTGCCTTTTACATAATAATATTATGCACAATTATTTTTAATTTTGGAGGATTATATGGGACTATCTACCGTGACACTGTTTAAAAATTTAAAGTTCTCAGATAGTAAATTTATTAAATTAGAGGGCGAACTCCTTCTAAAATATCAAGAGTATTTATTAAAAATCATGGAAGATATTGTAACAGTTTGTGAGGAAGAAGGATTGTACTATTCTCTTTCTGGTGGGAGTGCACTAGGAGCGTATCGACACAAAGGGTTTATTCCATGGGATGATGATATGGATATATTTATGCTAGGAAGTGAACGGGAGATTTTCTTTCAAAAATTTTCTCAGAAATTTTCTGATAAGTATTGGATACATAATTCACAAACGCCAAACTATGGCATGCCTATTGGTCGCATCAGACAAAAAGGAACAGTTCTACGTGGTCGAGAGGATGTTGGAGTTGAGGAATGTGGATTTTTTATTGATATTTTTTGGCTTGAAAATGTTCCTAATTCAAAAATTTTGAGACAACTTCATGGTATTCTATGCATGGGGATTGGATTGTTACTATCATGTAGAAATTTTTATAAAAATCGTCAGCTGATGCTAGAGATTATGAAGGAGCATAAAGAAGTAAGGCTTATTTTTCGAATAAAACTAGTTTTGGGATTTCTAACTAGTTTTATATCTTTGAGACAATTTACAAGACTTACGGAAAGCATCTACTCATTATGCAAGGATAATAAGTCGAGATACCTTAGCGTTCCATCAGGAAGAAAACATTATTTTGGCGAGATGTTTATAAGAGAAGATATGCAGTTAACTAGGAAATTAAATTTTGAAGGACATAAGTGGAATGTTCCAAATAATATTGAGCACTATTTAACTGTGATGTATGGTGATTATATGATAATACCTGCAGTTGAAGATAGAGAATCACATATCATTTTAGAAATCTCCTTTCCTAATGAGTAAGCAATACTTTCATTTTTTATATGTAAGGAATTAATTTAATGAAAAAAATAGCAATTGTTAGATATAATCTAAGTAAAATTGGTGGAGCTGAAAAAGTAGCTATTAATATGGCTAATGAATTATCACAATACTATGATGTAAAACTATTATCTATTCTGTTGGATGAAGATGGTTTTATAAATTATGATATTAATCCTAATGTGACATTAATAAATTTTCACAAGGGTGATCTTAGAATTAGAACTGCTACATTAAAATTAACGGGTAAATTAAGAGACTATATTAAAAGAGAAAAAATTGAAGTGATTTTTTCTATCACCCCATTAACAAATACTATGGTTAGATTAGCTACTCTGGGATTAAATGTGAAAATAGTTTTCTGTGATCATCATAGTTTAGAATTTCGTGATTTTAGAAGTAGGGAAGTGCAGAGATTTGTAGGAGCTAAATTTTTTGACAAGATTGTCACTTTAACAGAAGAAGATAGAATAAAATATTCAGATAAATATAATATACCTATAAATAAAGTGAATGCTATTTATAATTGGATTGATGAAGAAGACTCTGAAAATACTCCATTTAATAATAAGATAAATAAAATAATAACGGTGGGTCGATTTCACAGTCAAAAGGGATATGAATATCTCGCCGAAGTAGCTATAAAAGTATTATCACAACATCCAGACTGGCAGTGGGATATATATGGTTCGGGGGATAAACTTATTGAACAGGAGCTAAAAAGAAAACTAGAAGAAGGTTGTGTTTCTTCACAAGTTAATTTTAAAGGAAATGTAAAGGGAACTGAAAATATTTATCCCAATCATGGTATTTACGTTATGACTTCTCGCTACGAAGGATTGCCTTTAGTCCTATTAGAAGCTCAACAATACAACCTACCAATTGTTAGTTTCAGATGTCCGACAGGTCCTAGTGAGATTGTCGAAGATGGCGTCAATGGATTTCTGATTGATTGTTATGATACGGATCAGATGAGTGAAAAATTGCTTGAACTGATGAAAGATGAAGATTTAAGGCAATCTTTCTCAGAGCATGCTAGAGACAATATGGATAAATTTGATAAAAAAAGAATACTTAAACAGTGGATTGAATTGATTGAGACGATTTAGGAGATAAGATGAAAGATTGTTTGTTAACAATTGTATTGCCCAGTTATAATATTCAGGACTACCTTTCAAAAGGGATTCAATCCTTTCAACAAGTAGACTCAAAGTACAAAGAAAAATTTGAGGTTTTAATTATAAACGATGGTAGTACAGATGATACAGAAAAAGTAGCAGAAGAAGTTTTAGGGAAAGATCCTCTACTGAATGGACGAGTGATAACAAAAGAAAATGGTGGACATGGCTCAACCATCAATCGTGGTATCCAAGAAGCAAAAGGGAAATTTTTTAAAGTTATTGACGGGGATGATTGGGTTATCCCGTCAGAATTTGAAAAATTTTTGGATAGTCTTGAAACTACTGATGCAGAAATGATTATTACCGATTTTACGGAACAACATGTATATAATGGTACTGCTATCCGAAATGATTTTATTAATAAATATAAAGTTGGTAAGACATATACGGGAATTCCTGATGTACGAATTCCGATGCATTCAGTTACTTATAAAACATCTATCTTATCGAAGAATAACATTCGATTGAGTGAAAAAACTTTTTACGTTGACATGCAGTACACTCTATTTCCCTTAGAGTATGTTCATAGTTTTATCTACTGGAATTACGATGTTTATCAATACTATATTGGAAGACCTGAACAGAGTATGAATATCGAGAGTATGAAGCGCAATGTTCGTCATCATTTGATTGTAACTAATTCTATTTTAGACTACTATTCTAGAATAAAAGATAATATTGTTTTAGAGAAAGTCGTTGCAGATGTTCTAGAATATTTGATTAGCTTGCAGGTAGATTTGTCCTGGATGGTTGATGGTTCGGAGACGCTTTCAAGAGACCTTTATAGTAAAATCCAACAAAGTTCTTATAACTATAATCCTACGAAAAGATTTGATAAATTATCTTATCTAAACTATAAAACCAACTATACTCTAGGTTTTATTTTAAATCCAATCTTGAAGAAGTACTCTAAGAAGAAAGAAAAAGAGAGAGGGATTTAGAATGTTTATCAGCATTGTTGTTCCGATATACAATGTTGCAGATTATTTGCACTATGCGATAGATAGCCTAATGAAACAGACCTATCAAAACTTTGAGGTAATTCTTGTAAATGACGGCTCAACAGACAAATCTCCTATGTTATGCGAGGATTATGCAAATCGGTATGAAAATATCCATGTTTTTCACAAAGAAAATGGTGGTTTATCTGACGCACGTAACTTTGGAGTTTCTAAAGCGAATTCAGACTGGATTTTCTTTTTAGATCCAGATGATTATCTTGAAGAATATACTCTAGAGTTAATCGTGAAAATTCACGAAGAGCATCATGCAGACTTAATTTCAACTAAAGTAAAAGCAACGTCTAAATATAATGCATATGCCTCTTATAAATTGCAAGAGTCAGACTACAAAGATTTAGTTCCATTCACAAAAGAAAAGGCTCTAGAGGCAATGTTGGATGATAAATTTGCAACGGTTTCCGCTTGTGCTAAACTCTATCATAGAAGTATCCTGGAGAAAGTTCCTTTTCCAGTTGGGAAAATTTATGAAGATTTTTATGTTGTAGGGCAACACCTTGCTCTTGCAGATAAAATTATTATTAGTCCGCTTGAAACATATAATTATTATCGAAGAGAGGGAAGTATTGTCCGTTCAACATTTACTGAAAAAAGGTATGAATTTTTTGATGCGGTTGCTAAAAATGAAGAAGTAGTTAGGAAAAAATATATTCAAAGCGAAGAACTGCACCAATCATTGCAAGCGAAAAAAATATTAGGTGGTTTTGTAGTGATTGGTGCAAAAGCTGACTCCGGTTTAAAAGATTTTACAAAAGATAAAGAGTTATTGAGAATCAAAGTTGGTGAACTATTACAAAGTGGGAAGCTATCATGGAAAGTAAAAATGAAGTATATACTTTTTATGCTGTGCCCGAAATTGTATTTACTGTTAAGGTAATATCATGAGTGGATTTGGTTTTGACTGTGAGGGAATTGACCATTTTTTAGAAATAGAATTATGAAACTAGCTTATTTAGTAATGGTGCATAACAAGTCTGAATGATTATAAGTTTTCAGGATGTTTTGTAGAAAAAATATAATTCATATGAGATTGTATTCTCTATATGTATATAATAAAAATATGAAATAGTTCATGAAAACACTGTTTGTATATCAAAGTTAGAAATTTTCTTAGTGTATTTGAAATATATATGGTAGAAGGAGTAATATGCAGTGATTTATGCAGGAATTTTAGCAGGTGGGACAGGCTCACGGATGGGGATTACGGATATGCCCAAACAATTTTTGGATTTAGGTGGACGTCCTATTTTAATCCACACGGTTGAGAAGTTCTTATTGGTCCATGAGATTCAGAAGATTGTATTGGGGATTCATCCGGACTGGGTGACCTACACAGAAGACCTGGTTGACAAATACTTGGCTTCTTACAAGGAACGGATCTTGATTGTAGAGGGAGGAAGTGACCGCAACTCTACCATTGAAAATATCATCACAGCTATCGATGAGGTGCATCTTTTGACAGATGAGGATATTATCGTCACCCATGATTCGGTTCGTCCTTTTGTAAGCCTAAAAACTATCCAAGAAAATATTGAACTAGCCAAGAGCCATGATGTTGTGGATACAGTGGTCGAAGCGACCGATACCATTGTTCAAAGCTTAGACAATACTTTTATCACGGATATCCCTGAACGCCAATACCTCTATCAGGGTCAAACCCCTCAAACTTTCAAAATGAAAGACTTTCTTGCCTTGTACCATGATTTGAGTGATCAGCAAAAAGAAGTCTTAACAGATGCCTGCAAGATCTTTGTCATTAATGGCAAAAAAGTTGCCCTTGCTAAAGGGGAATATTCCAATATTAAAATTACGACGATTACAGATTTGAAAATTGCACGCGGTATGATTGAGGACAATTAATATGTTGAACCAAATCTTTCAGCTGACCCAGCCGAAAAATATCACCATCAAATACCAAGAAGAAGACATGAGCCGTGGAGACAAGGTGTTAATTCGCCCTTATTACATGGCTATTTGTCATGCGGATCAACGTTACTATCAAGGGAAACGGGATCCTAAGGTGCTTAAAAAGAAATTGCCCATGGCCCTGATCCATGAGTCGTCTGGCATCGTGGTAGCAGATCCTACAGGGACCTATCAACCAGGACAGATTGTGGCCATGGTTCCCAATCAGCCTCCTCATCAAACAGAGGATGTCTTCTTTGAAAATTATTTGGAGGGGACGCACTTCTTATCTAGTGGATATAATGGCTTTATGCAGGAAGTCGTTGCCCTACCGCTAGATCGTGTAGTGGCTTATCCAGAAGAAGTTAAGGGCCCTGTGACAGCCTTAGCGGAATTTAGTAGTGTTGCCATGCATGCCATTCATCGCTTTGATCTCATTGCCCATCAACGAAGAGAGTCTGTTTTGATTTTAGGAGATGGGAGTCTTTCATATGTGGTTGCGACTTCTTTGCACTATCTTTACCCAGATTTGAAGATAACTGTAGTTGGGCGCAATAGTGATAAACTGCAATTGTTTAATTTCACTCATCAAGCAATTTTGACCAGCGAGTTGACAGACGATCAACGTTTTGATCATGCCTTTGAGTGTACTGGTGGCCAAGGAAGTGAACCAGCCATCAATGACATTATTGATCATATTAAGCCTCAGGGAACTGTGATGTTGATGGGGGTTAGTGACAACCGGGTCGCGGTCAATACAAGAGATGTTCTTGAAAAGGGCTTGACTTTTGTGGGGTCTTCTCGCTCAGGTCGTGAGGATTTTGAGCGGGCTGTAGAGATGCTGGCTAATCGTCGGGTCCAAAGCCGTTTGAAAAATATCATCCACATTGATGGAGAAGTTCAAACCATTCCAGATATTCATCGAGCTTTTGCGACGGATTTGATCACACCGTTTAAAACGGTCTTCAAATGGGGATTGTAGACAGTCATGAAAGTGTTAAAAAATTACGCCTATAACCTCTCCTACCAGTTGCTGGTGATTATCTTGCCGATTATTACCACTCCGTATGTGACACGGGTCTTTAGCTCGAATGACTTAGGAACCTATGGTTATTTCAACTCCATCGTAACCTATTTTATTCTTTTGGCGACCTTGGGAGTGGCTAACTATGGAACCAAGGAGATCTCAGGACACCGCAAAGACATCCAAAAGAATTTCTGGGGGATTTATACCCTCCAATTAGGAGCGACCTTTGTGTCCATCCTGCTCTATGTTTTGCTGTGCTTGTCGCTTCCTTCCATGCAAAATCCTGTGGCCTATATCTTGGGGCTTAGTTTGGTTTCGAAGGGACTCGACATCTCCTGGCTCTTTCAGGGATTGGAAGATTTTCGTAAGATTACCGTTCGAAATATCACGGTCAAACTGGTTGGAGTCATCTCCATCTTCTTGTTTGTTAAATCTGCCAATGATCTTTATCTCTATGTATTCTTACTCACCATCTTTGAGCTATTAGGTCAGCTCAGTATGTGGCTACCTGCCCGTGAATTTATTGGGAAAGCCCGTTTTGATATGGCCTATGCACGGGTCCATTTAAAACCAGTCATTCTGCTCTTTTTACCGCAGATTGCAATTTCTTTGTATGTCACTTTGGATCGGACTATGCTTGGGGCTCTCGCCTCCACAAAGGATGTAGGGATTTACGACCAAGCCTTAAAACTCGTAAATATTTTGTTGACCTTAGTCACCTCACTGGGGAGTGTCATGTTGCCTCGTGTATCGAGTCTCTTGTCGTCTGGAGACCACAAGGCGGTTAACAAGATGCATCAAATGTCCTTTTTGGTTTATAATTTGGTGATTTTCCCAATCATTGCGGGTATGCTGATTGTCAATGATGACTTTGTTCAATTTTTCTTGGGAAAAGATTTCCAAGATGCTCGCTATGCCATCGCTATCATGATCTTCCGTATGTTCTTCATCGGGTGGACCAATATCATGGGGATTCAAATTCTCATTCCACATGATAAGAACAAAGAATTTATGCTGTCTACCACGATTCCTGCTATTGTCAGTGTCGGGTTGAACCTGCTCTTCTTACCTCATTTTGGTTTCATCGGTGCAGCCATTGTATCTGTCTTAACAGAATCCTTAGTATGGCTGATTCAACTGCACTATACCCGTCATTACCTCAAGGAAGTTCCGATTATAGGGTCTATGACAAAAATTATTTTCGCATCTGCTCTGATGTATGGCCTCTTGCTACTTGTAAAACCGTTCCTACATTTCACCCCTACCCTGAATGTACTCGTGTATGCGGTGCTTGGTGGGATCATTTATCTGATCGCCATCCTATCTCTGAGAGTGATAGATGTGAAAGAATTAAAACAAATATTTAAGAAATAATGGAGTTAACTATGTACGATTATCTGATTGTTGGTGCTGGTTTGTCTGGAGCAATCTTCGCACATGAAGCTACAAAACGTGGTAAAAAAGTAAAAGTGATTGACAAGCGAGATCACATCGGTGGAAATATCTACTGTGAGGAGGTTGAAGGCATCAACGTCCATAAGTACGGTGCCCATATTTTCCATACGTCCAATAAAAAAGTGTGGGACTATGTCAACCAGTTCGCTGAATTCAACAACTATATCAACTCACCAGTAGCTAACTACAAGGGCAGTCTTTACAATCTTCCCTTTAACATGAATACATTTTATGCTATGTGGGGAACCAAGACTCCTCAAGAAGTTAAGGACAAGATTGCGGAGCAGACAGCTGACATGAAAGATGTTGAACCGAAGAACTTGGAAGAACAAGCCATCAAGTTGATCGGTCCAGATATCTACGAAAAGTTGATTAAGGGATACACTGAAAAGCAATGGGGACGTTCTGCCACAGACCTTCCACCATTTATCATCAAACGTCTTCCAGTTCGTTTGACCTTTGATAACAACTACTTTAATGACCGTTACCAAGGAATTCCAATCGGTGGTTACAACGTCATCATTGAAAATATGTTGGGCGATGTAGAAGTAGAACTTGGGGTTGATTTCTTTGCCAATCGTGAAGAGCTAGAAAGCTCAGCTGATAAAGTTGTCTTTACAGGAATGATTGACCAGTACTTTGACTACAAACACGGTGAGTTGGAGTACCGTAGTCTTCGTTTTGAACACGAAGTCTTGGACGAGGAAAATCATCAAGGGAATGCGGTCGTTAACTATACAGAGCGTGAGATTCCTTATACTCGGATCATTGAGCATAAGCACTTCGAGTATGGTACACAACCTAAGACAGTTATTACACGTGAATACCCAGCTGACTGGAAACGTGGGGATGAACCATACTACCCAATCAATGATGAAAAGAACAACGCCATGTTTGCCAAGTACCAAGAAGAAGCAGCCAAAAATGACAAGGTCATCTTCTGTGGACGGCTAGCAGACTATAAATACTACGACATGCACGTGGTCATTGAGCGTGCTCTAGAAGTCGTTGAGAAAGAATTGGTTAATTAAAGTTTAAGGTATAAGGAGAAACAATATGGTACAGGTATTAGTTACTGGTGGTACAGGCTATATAGGCAGCCATACGGTTGTTGAGCTGATGGCTTCTAATTTTGAAGTTGTTGTGGTGGATGATTTTTCAAATAGTTCTCCTGAAGTATTGAATCGATTAAAAATAATTACAGGTCAGAATATTCGTTTTTATAAAGGATCAATATTAGATAAAGAATTGATAAATCAAATTTTTAGAGAGAACCATATTCAGATAGTTATCCATTTTGCTGCACATAAAGCAGTTGGAGAATCAGTCTATAATCCATTGAAATACTACGATAACAATGTTGTTGGGACCCTATCTTTGTTAGAGGTTATGGTTGCTAACGGTGTTAAAAATATTGTTTTTAGTTCAAGTGCCACAGTTTATGGTATGAATAATTTATCTCCATTAACAGAAGACCTTCCAACATCTGCAATAAATCCCTATGGTAATACAAAATTAATGAATGAGCAAATTTTATGTGATTTAGCAAATGCCGATCCTGATTGGTCTATAACAAATTTACGTTATTTTAATCCGATTGGTGCACATGAGACAGGATTGATAGGTGAAGCTCCAAATGGAGTTCCTAGTAATTTGATGCCGTATATTACACAAGTTGCTATAGGAAAATTAGAGGCTCTTAGTATTTACGGCGCTGACTATGACACTCCTGATGGTACGGGTGTTAGAGATTATATTCATGTGGTTGATTTAGCTAAAGGACACGTCATAGCTGTTAAGCATAATCTCAAATCAAAGGGTACTAATGTTTATAATTTGGGAACTGGTCAAGGATATAGCGTTTTAGATTTAGTTAATGCATTTGAAAAAGAAAATAACATCAAGATTCCATATATTATCAAAAATAGACGTCCTGGAGATGTTGCTACATGTTATGCTGATACGACAAAAGCAGAGAAGGAGCTTGGTTGGAAATCTGAGAAAAGCATTGAGGATATGGTTATAGATTCTTGGCGTTGGCAAAAAAACAACCCAAATGGATATTAATAAAAAACTTAATTGTCAAGCCAAGTGAAACAAAGTTGTTTCGCTGATTAAGTGAGTATATTTCAAGCTGTTTGAGCTAGCTCAAACAGCTTTTTTGCAGACTGATACCCATGAATTCGTCTTAACTATTCATTGATTGTATTTGTATAGTCTTCTAAAAGTTTCTAATCTATAGTTTTAGCGAAGCCCTATTTGGAATGAACTCTTCCAGCGGGTTTGAGCTCTACATTAAATAATCCTCGATTTTCCCTAATTCAGCTTCATATAAGCGCTTGTATGAATAATTTGTGAATATGTTCAACTTTTTTTATACTGTTTTTCGAAATACCAGTATATACGATGGACATATTTTTTGTTACACGTCATTTTATAACATGGTATTAAAAAATATCACTAATTTTAAAAATTCGCCTAATAAAACTTTTCATCGCTGAAACCGTGTGGTAAAATGATTAACGTATAAAATTTGTATAAAGGGAAGTTTATATGAAAAAGAAAGATCTTATTTTTTATGCTGGAGCGGCAGTCTTGATGGCTGTATCTGCTCAGGGAGTCAGTGCAGATGAGCTGGTTTCAAATGAGGCCACTACTACTGAAGGCAACCAAGTCCAAGCTGAAAAAGAGCCAGAAGTAGCTGTTGCTGAAAAGTCGGTAGCACCTGTCGCAAGCAACTACGCGGCACCAGCAAATGTGACCGAGTGGCCTGTGGCACCTGCGAGCAAGGTTGTGGCTTCAGAAAGTGGAACCCCATCTGTAGAGAAAGCTACAGAAGCATCGACTACTGAGAAAGAAGAAACACCTCTTCAGTCTAATACAGGAAGCACGACCTTCTTTAACACAGGCACTCATGCTCCAGCTGGTCGCTCGACAGATGTGGCGGTTCAGCCAAAATCATTCGTTGATGTGAGTAGCCACAACGGAGATATTAGTATTGGCGACTACCGTACCCTAGCTAATAAAGGTGTGGGCGGTGTCGTTGTCAAATTGACAGAAGACACTTGGTACAAGAACCCGAATGCGGAGAACCAAATTCGTAATGCACAAGCTGCGGGTCTGCAAGTATCGACCTACCACTTTTCACGCTATACTTCTGAGGAAGCAGCGCGTGCAGAAGCACGGTTCTATATTGCAGTGGCGCAACGCTTGAATCTTCCGAAGAACACCCTCATGGTCAATGACTTTGAGGATGCCAAGATGCAGCCAAACGTTAACCTCAACACCCAAGCTTGGGCGGACGAAATGCGTAAAAATGGCTACACCAACTTAATGTTCTACACCAGTGCGAGCTGGTTGGATGAAAACAACCTTCGCAAGAAAGGTCCTGTCAACACTGCTCAATTTGGGCTTCAGAATTTCTGGGTTGCCCAATACCCTTCTCCAAAATTGTCTGTAAACGATGCGAAAAGCTTGTGTTACAATGGGAAAGCTGCTGCGTGGCAGTTCACTTCTCAAGCGGAATTGCTTCCAGGAAAACACCTTTTTGACCACAGTGTGGACTATACAGGTCGCTTTACAGCAAACGCAAAACCAGCAGCAGACCCGACAGAAGGCAGCTTAAGTGGGAAGATTGACATTGTCAATAACGATACCATGGCGGGACGCTTTGACGTTGTTATCTCAAATGTTAAGGCACCAAATGGAGTTCGATCTGTTTCTGTACCAATCTGGTCAGAAACAGGTGGTCAAGATGACCTTGTTTGGTATACAGCCAACCGTCAAGCAAATGGGACCTATACCGTCAATGTAAAAGCAGCGGACCATAAAAACTCAACTGGTCTTTACAATGTCCACCTTTACTATGTTCAGAATAATGGACAAATGACGGGTGTGGGAGGAACAACGACAAATGTTTATATTGGAAAACGACCTGAACAAAAACCTTCAGTGAAACTTGAGGTTAAGAATGTAAAATCCGGTTCATATGATATAGTGGTTTCCAATATCCAATCACCAAATGGTATCAGAGAAATCCTTCTTCCGTC
>CAUUTJ010000029.1:0-20573 GCA_963548045.1 uncultured Streptococcus sp. | reverse complement strand
CACCAACTGTAACCCCAGTAACACCAACAGCGGAACCAGCAACATCAACAGATATTCAAGGTAAGACACAAACAGGTAAACCAACATTCACACCAGGTAACCCAGATGTACCGATGGATGATGATACACCTGCAACATTCGAAGATGGATCAACAACTAAGGTAATTCCAGGTGAAGGAACATATACTGTAGCTCCAGATGGAACAGTTACATTCGTACCAGAAAAATCATTCACAGGAACAGGAACAGGCGTGACTGTTAAACGTGTAGACAAGAATGGTACACCAGTTACAGCTAAGTACACACCAACTGTAACCCCAGTAACACCAACAGCGGAACCAGCAACATCAACAGATATCCAAGGTAAGACACAAACAGGTACACCAACCTTCACAGAAGGTGATCCAAATGTGCCAATGGATGATGATGTGCCAGCAACCTTCGAAGATGGATCAACAACTAAGGTAATTCCAGGTGAAGGAACATATACTGTAGCTCCAGATGGAACAGTTACATTCGTACCAGAAAAATCATTCACAGGAACAGGAACAGGCGTGACTGTTAAACGTGTTGACAAGAACGGTACGCCAGTTACAGCTAAGTACACCCCAACTGTAACTCCAGTAACACCAACAGCGGAACCAGCTACATCTATTGGACCAAAAGGTAAAGAACAATCTGGTAAACCAACCTTTACACCAGGTAACCCAGATGTGCCTATGAATAATGATGTTCCAGCTACATTTGAAGATGGTTCAACAACTAAGACTGTTGAAGGAGTTGGTACATACACAGTAGCTCCAGATGGAACAGTAACCTTTAAACCAGAACCAGAATTTACTGGAACTGCTCCATCAGTGACAGTTGTGCGTGAAGATGTTAACGGAACAAAAGTTTCTGCAACTTACACACCAACTGTAACCCCAGTTACTACGTTTGTAGACAAAGATGGTAAACCAATTCCAGGTAACCCAACAGAAGACGGTGAACAACCTAAGAAAGATATCCCAGGTTACCGCTTCGTTGAAACTAAGAAATTGCCTAACGGGGATACAGTCCATGTCTACGAAAAAGTAACAACTTCATATGTTGATGAAAATGGTAAACCAATTCCAGGTTACCCAACAGAAGATGGCGAACAACCTAAGAAAGATATTCCAGGTTACGAGTTTGTGAAGACAGTTGTTGATAAAGATGGTAATGTCCAACACATTTACAAGAAGAAAGTGACACCAACACCAACACCAACTCCAACGCCAACTCCAACTCCAACACCAACGCCAGCACCAGCACCAGTGCCAACGCCAGCACCAGTGCCAACGCCAGCACCAGTGCCAACGCCAGCACCAACACCAGCTCCGGTGCCAGCACCAGTTCAAGAAAAACCAGCCCCAGTTGCTGAAGAGGTCGTTTGGACAACTGACCAATTGCCAAATACTGGTACTGAAGATCATGCCAGCCTTGCTGCCCTTGGTTTAGTAGGTGTCTTGAGTGGATTTGGACTTATCGCTCGTAAAAAGAAAGAAGACTAATCAACTCTGTAAAGTAGTGGAAAAGTCACCTTTCTAATTAAAAACTAGTACAGCCAAAGATGTACTAGTTTTTTTATCTCTTTGCTGCTTGTTTTAAGGATAGAACTATGCTACAATCTTGTAAAATAAACAAGGAAGTCAAACTATGAAAAGTGAATACCAAAAAATGATTGCGGGAGAACCCTATCACCCGTTCGATCCAGAACTTCGTGCTCTATCGCAAACAGCACGACAAAAGCAAGCAACTTTTAATGAAGAAGTCGATCCAGTAAAAGGTTTGGAAATCATCAAAGGATGGTTTGGCTCAACTGGTGAAAATCTCTATGTCAATACTCGTTTGGTGGTGGATTATGGTGTCAATATCTATTTGGGAGAAAATTTTTATTCCAATTGGAATTTAACCATGTTGGATGTTTGTCCAATTACCATTGGTGACAATGCCATGATTGGTCCTAACTGCCAATTTTTAACACCTCTTCATCCCCTTGATCCCGATGAACGAAATTCTGGGATAGAATTTGGGAAACCCATTACGATTGGGAAAAATTTCTGGGCAGGTGGTGGTGTCATTGTCCTACCGGGTGTTACTTTAGGTGATAATGTTGTTGCAGGAGCAGGAGCAGTTATTACTAAGTCGTTTGGCGACAATGTAGTCCTTGCAGGAAATCCAGCACGAGTTATCAAGGAAATTCCAGTTAAAGAAAACTAAAAGAACAGCGAAAAGCTGTTCTTTTTATTTGTAAATGATTTTACTTATCAATAGTGCTAAGTAGGTTTAAGAAAATTTTCAGAAAAAATTTAGGTTATTTTTAGGGAGTTTCTATAGAATGATACTAAGTAAAATGAAGATGAGGAAACTAGTATGAAAACAAAAAAATGGACTTTCTTATTAACGACGATTGCTACTCTGTCTCTGGTGACGGCATGTGCCCAGTCAACATCAAATACAACAACTAGCAATACCGCAACAAGCACCACATCAACTACAAACGCTAAGAAAACTAGCTATTTTACGGATAAAGACTATGATACTTCTTACGATGAAAAGATGGCAGCAACTGTAACGCTGTCAGGGTCATCTGCAACTGTTTCTGGTAACGGAGTTGCTGTGTCAGATTCTACCGTCACAATTTCTAAGTCAGGAACCTATGTGATTTCTGGAAAATCTGATGGTGTTCAAATCAAAATTGCAGCTGAAAAAACAGATGATGTACATATCATCCTAAATGGCGTTACCATGACCAATACCAATGCAGCTATTTCTGCCACATCAGCCGGACATGTTTATGTGACCCTAGTAGATGGAACTACAAATAGCTTGTCAGATTCTGCTACTAATAGTGATGAAAAGGCCGATGCAGCCTTCTTCTCTAAAGTAGATTTGACCATCAATGGTAAAGGTACCCTCAATGTAGATGGTAAGAAAAATAACGGTATTAAAGCAAATGATACGCTTCATATCACAGGTGGGACTTATAATATCACAGCAGTCGGAGATGCCTTTAATGTCAATGATGAACTTAACATTACTGGCACAACCATGACTATTGATGCTAAGGAAGATGGGGTCAAGGTCGATAATGATGACGATACATCTGTTGGGACCATGTATCTCTCTGACAATACCATCACTGTTACTGCTGGTGATGATGGCATCCACGCATCAGGTGATTTGGTGATTGATAGCGGAACCTATACCGTAAAGAAATCTACAGAAGGATTAGAAGGTAAATCAATCACTATCAACGACGGGGATATCAACATCTATTCAACGGACGATGGTGTCAATGCAGCTAACAAAAACGCCCAACAAAGCGAAATCTTCTTCACTATGAATGGTGGGAACTTGACGGTTGAAGTTGGTCAAGGGGACACGGATCCAATTGACTCAAATGGTAATATTACAGTTAATGGAGGAACCATCAAAATGACTGGTCAAACTGGTTTTGACTTTGATGGAACAGCGACCTACACAGGCGGAGATATCTATCTCAATGGTGAAAAACAAACTGAGATTGTCAATTCTATGCCTGGAGGCGGAGGGGCACCTGGCGGTGGCCCTCAAGGGAATGGTAGCCCTGGAGGTCCCGCTCCTGATGGACGACCATAAAAGAAAATCTCCTTTCTCGAAAGAGAAGGGAGATTTTTATGATATTAGGATGAGAAAGAATTATTCTCCGTCTTTTTTAAAGATGTTTTTCACGCCAGATACTGCACCTTCGACAGCTTCTTTTGCATCTTCAGCAACTTCTTTAGCTTTTGAAGCTACTTTTTCTGCAGCTCCTTCCGCTTGAGTTTTTGTATCGCCAGTAAGTTTACCAAAACCTTCTTTAACAGAACCTTTAGCTTGGTTGAATTTTTCTTCGATTGACATAGGGTTTACCTCCGATAATGTATTGTATTATCTAAAAATCCATCAGATAATAACTTAATTATATACCCTTTGTTGTGAAAAAGCAAAAAACTGATACGAAAAGTATCAGTTTATTTTTTAATAGGTTACAATGTTCAATTGGCCTTTATCATACTCAGCGATAAAGATATTAGAAACGTCTTCGAAACCTTCCTCTTTTAATTTTTCTGTTAGCCATTCCTCAGTTTTTCCAATGGTTTCTAGGATTTCAACTTGGACAACACCATCTGTAATGACTGGGTACTTAGGATTTTCGTCACCCATTTTTACGACAATCAGCTGTCCGTTTTGCTCAATCACAGCTCTCTTGACATCCTTCAATTGGAAAATCCCTTGAGCGCGCAATTTAAGAGCAACATCAGCAGCAGCTAGACCTTTTGAGCGACAGGCTTCTGGATCTAATGTTCCATTTTTAATGATAATCGTAGGTTTTCCGTCAATCAGATGTTTAATGAAGGAAACATTGGTATTCAACCATTTGAGGAGTAAAATGAGAATAGTCCAAATAATGAGGATAACAATGTATTGGATGATGGTGATAGAACTATTGTAGATAACCCCACCGATAATACCCCCGAGAACAAAGTTCTGGATTTGATCTACTGCAGAACTTGGTGCTAAATTTCCTTTACCTGTTACGTTAATAACAAAAACAAGAGAAAGTAGCCCAAAGGCTAATTTAATTGCAATTGTAGCAAAAAAGATTATCATTTTTCAACCTCCACGAGTTCAACATCGGATTTATACAGTTCCATCTTTTCTAATAAATAGCTATCTTGGGCACTTCCACTGATAGCACGATAAAAATTGTCTCCAACCTTAATAATTGCTCCATCAGTTACTGCTGAGGTATTGACATAGACCTCTTTTTTATCTACACCTAATTCTTTTGAAACGACTTCGATAAACTTTATTGAAGAGCGGAATTGATTATCATTGGATTGACTGTTTTGAAGATTCGTAATGCTTATCAAAACGAATGCGATTAAGGTCAAAATAGAAATGAGCGATAATTCACGGAACTTGCTCCCTTTTTTATCTTTGAAAGCTTTAAATGCAAAAAATCCAGTCACGATAAGCAGTAAAGCTGATACGATAATCATGACCCAATTCTGTTGACTGATCTGACTGAGCACATAGTCATAGGAATAGAATTTCATAAGATTTCTCCCTTTTTCAAATTCAATCTATTATAAACTAATTCCTAAGTTTTTGCAATTTTGTTAGTAGAGGGAAAAGCATTTAATTGTTGTTTCCTACTTAAGGTAGGTTTTTTATGATTTGACTTAGCCTCCCGTCTTGACTTTCGTTTGGCTTTTGTTATAATAGTAAAAATTTAGAGGAGGTATTCTATGATTCAAAAACATGCTATTCCTATTTTAGAGTTTGACGATAATCCTCAGGCAGTCATCATGCCGAATCACGAAGGCTTGGATTTACAGTTACCAAAGAAGTGCATCTATGCATTTTTGGAAGAAGAGATTGACCGCTATGCTCAGGAAGTAGAAGCAGATTGCGCAGGGGAGTTTGTTTCTGCCACTAAGACATACGCGGTTTATGTCATGGACTACAAAGGTGAAAAAGTGTGTCTTGCCCAAGCGCCTGTCGGTTCCGCTCCAGCGGCCCAGTTTATGGATTGGTTGATTGGCTATGGTGTGGAGCAAATCATTTCCACTGGTACTTGTGGAGTCCTAGCCGATATAGAGGAAAATGCCTTTCTCGTCCCTGTTCGCGCTCTGCGAGATGAGGGGGCCAGCTACCACTATGTAGCGCCTTCTCGTTATATGGAGATGCAGATTGAGGCTATCTCTGCTATTGAGCAAGTCTTGGAACAACTAGGCATTCCTTATGAAGAGGTTATGACTTGGTCGACAGATGGTTTTTACCGAGAAACGGCTGAAAAAGTTGCCTATCGTAAGGAAGAAGGCTGTGCAGTTGTGGAGTCTTGCAGCAGTTGCCCAGCTTCGAGGAGTCGTTTGGGGACAACTTCTATTTACAGCCGACTCTCTAGCGGATTTAGAAAATTATGATAGCCGCGATTGGGGTTCAGAAGCTTTTGACAAGGCCTTAGAACTCTGTCTTGAAATCGTTAGTCATATGTGACTGCTTTAATTGTTTTTATGGTACAATGTAACTATGTTATTCAAATCATTTTCGGAAAAAATAAACACGACCTTGGGGCGTTTATCACCTGCTCGTCGAATTTTTTTAAGTTTTGCTTTGGTTATTTTCGCAGGCTCTCTCCTTTTGAGTCTGCCATTTGTGCAAGCAACAAGCTCCCAAGCGACCTATTTCGACCATCTCTTTACAGCAGTATCCATGGTCTGTGTGACAGGACTCTTTACTCAACCAGTAGCTACCACATATAACATCTGGGGGCAGTTAATCTGTATGTTTTTGATCCAGATTGGTGGTTTGGGTCTCATGACCTTTATAGGGGTCTTTTATATTCAAAGTAAGCAAAAGCTAAGTCTTCGTAGCCGTGAAACAATTCTGGAGAGCTTTAGTTATGGAGAAACTCATTCTTTAATGGTTTTCATACGTTCGATTTTCTTGACGACTTTTATCGTTGAAGGACTCGGAGCCTTCCTGTTAAGTTTTCGTTTTGTTCCGGAATTTGGTTGGGGCCGAGGAATTTTTACCTCTATCTTCGTAGCTATTTCAGCTTTCTGTAATGCTGGTTTTGATAATTTTGGAAGTACAAGTTTAGTAGCTTTTCAAACTGATCCTTTGATTAATCTAGTGCTTGCTGCTTTGATCATCACAGGCGGTCTAGGGTTCATGGTTTGGTTTGACCTGGCCACGCAGTTGAGCAAGAAAAAACGTCGGCTTCGCTTCCATACCAAGTTGGTTCTCTTCTTGACAGCTGGAATTTTATTTACTGGAACAGTTTCAACCCTCTTGATAGAGTGGAACAATCCGGGAACGATTGGCAATCTCAGCATCCCTGATAAATTGCTAGTCAGTTTTTTCCAAACAGTTAGTATGAGAACGGCAGGTTTTGCTTCTATTGATTACACCCAGGCTCGGCCTGTTACTTTGATGATTTATATCTTACAAATGTTTCTCGGTGGGGCGCCTGGTGGAACAGCTGGGGGGCTTAAAATCACAACCTTCTTTGTATTATTAGTATTTGCACGCAGTGAACTTTTAGGATTACCCCATGCCAATGTAGCTCGGAGAACAATTTTACCTCGGACAGTCCAAAAATCATTCAGTGTCTTTATTATCTTCTTGATAACTTTCTTGCTGGGCTTGATTCTGTTAGGGGTAACCGCAGAAGGAAATCCGCGCTTTATCTACATCATGTTTGAAACAATTTCTGCCCTTGCTACGGTCGGAGTAACTGCCAATTTGACACCAGAGTTAGGCAGATTAGCTCTTAGCATTATCATGCTACTGATGTTTATCGGACGAATTGGGCCGCTGACGCTATTAGTTAGTTTGGCTGAGTATCAACCAGATAAGAAAGATATGATCCACTATATGAAAGCAGATATTACCATAGGATAGGAAAGGATAAACTATGTCAGATCGGACAATCGGAATTTTAGGTTTAGGAATTTTTGGGAGCAGTGTTCTCGCAGCGCTTGCCAAGCATGATATCAATATCATAGCTATTGACGACCATGAGGAACTTATCAATCAATTTGAACCTGTTTTAGTTCGCGGTGTTGTTGGAGATATCACAGATGAAGAACTCTTGTTATCAGCCGGGATTGATACCTGTGATACGGTTGTGGTCGCAACTGGTGAAAACTTGGAGTCTAGTGTTCTTGCGGTTATGCATTGCAAGGATTTGGGAGTACCAACTGTTATTGCTAAGGTCAAAAGTCATACAGCAAAAAAAGTACTTGAAAAAATCGGTGCAGACTCTGTTATTTCGCCAGAGTATGAAATGGGTCGTTCATTAGCACAAACGATTCTCTTTCATAATAGCGTAGACGTCTTTCAGTTGGATAAGAATGTCTCCATTGTTGAGATGAAAATCCCTGCATCTTGGGTAGGTCAGAGTCTTAGCCAATTAAATCTTAGAGGACGCTATAATCTCAATATACTCGGTTTTCGTAAATACGAGAATGCTCCACTAGATGTTCAATTCGGACCGGAAGACCTTTTACAGTCTGATACCTATATCATGGCTATTATTAATAACCAATACTTAGATAATCTTGCAAACCTCAATGAGTAGAAGAAAAAGATTATTGAGTCAATATAAATATTTTATAAGAGGGATTTAAGAAAAATTTTAACTTTTTCTTAATCCTTTTTAATTTTAGGAGATTATACTAGAGTCATCAAAAAAAGAAAACTCTAAGGAGAATCCTATGAAATTCAATCCAAATCAGAGATATACTCGTTGGTCTATTCGCCGTCTCAGTGTCGGTGTTGCTTCAGTTGTTGTAGCTAGTGGCTTCTTTGTCCTGGTCGGACAACCAAGTTCTGCGCGTGCTGATGTGGTCAATCCGACCACTGCTCAAGTCGTGCCAGATGCAGATTCGGTGAGTGAAAAGAGCGACTTACCAGCAGAGGCTCTAAAAAAAGCAGTCGATGTAGCTCTTCCTTCAGAACAGGCAGATTCAGTACCTAAAGTAAGCTTGGATTCTATAAGCTCTCCAGAAAAAGCGGATGTAGCTGATAAAGACCAAGTAGTAGTTCCCAAAGAAGAAGTGCAAGCAAAACCAGAATCTAAGAAACAAAAAGAAGATACGGTTAAACCTGCAACAAATTCTGCTCCTGTAGTCTCTGGACAAGACCGTGAGGCAAGTGAAGCTCAACCAGCAACCACTCCAGCTGAAGTGCAAAAAGGTGTGGCTGACAATACCAAAGACACAGTAGATGTCCCAGCCACTTACTTGGACAAGGCCAATTACCCAGGCCCATTCACAGCCGGTGTTAACCAAGTTATCCCATATGAATTCTTCGCCGGTGACGGTATGTTGACTCGTTTGATTCTGAAGGCATCAGACAAGGCTCCATGGTCAGACAATGGCTCAGCTAAAAATCCTGCCCTCCCACCAGTAGAGAAATTGGGCAAAGGTCTCTACTTCTATGAAGTGGATTTGGCAGGTACTCAAGGAAAATCAGACAAAGACTTACTTGACCTCTTGAAACAAAACGGTACGCAAAGCTATAAAGCTACTATTAAAGTGTATGGTGCGAAAGATGGCAAAGCAGATTTGAGTAATCTCGTAGCGACTAAGGATTTGGATGTCAATTTGAATGGCTTAACCACTCCAGCTGAAGTACAAAAAGGTGTGGCTGAAAACACCAAAGATACAGTAGATGTTCCAGCTTCTTACTTGGACAAGGCCAATTACCCAGGCCCATTCACAGCCGGCGTCAACCAAGTGATTCCATACGAATTCTTCGGCGGCGACGGCATGTTGACTCGTTTGATTCTGAAGGCATCAGACAAGGCTCCATGGTCAGACAACGGTTCAGCAAAAAATCCTGCCCTCCCACCAGTAGAAAAATTAGGCAAAGGTCTCTACTTCTATGAAGTGGATTTGTCAGGTACTCAAGGTAAATCAGATAAAGAGCTTCTAGACTTGTTAAAACAAAATGGGACGCAAAGCTATAAAGCTACTATTAAAGTGTACGGTGCGAAAGATGGCAAGGCAGATTTGGGTAACCTCGTAGCGACTAAGGATTTGACAGTTAACTTGAACGGACAACAGTCCCCTATTCCGATGCAGTCAGGCTTTGCTCCATCTTCTAATGGTTCAGCTATGCCGACTCCAATGATAAATAGTCATCAAGATGCGTCTAATATGAAATCTCAAATGCCAGCTGCTAGCCAGGATAAGATGATGCCTAGCAAAGAGCAGGACAAAACCATGAACGCTAGCCAGCCAATGGCAACACCAAGCATGAAACAAGACCAAGCTCTAGCAGTCTCAAGCAAAGCGTCTGATGAAGGCAAGATGGCATCTAATAACAAGGTGTCAAGTCCAATGATGGTTGATCAAATGAAAGACCAAAAAGACATGCTTCCATATACCGGTGAAGCCCAAACCTCAATGGCTACTCTTGGATTCTTTGGAGTCGCCTTGGCCGGTCTTGTTGGATTTTTGGGTTGGAAAACCAAAAGAGAAGATTAAGGTTCAAATCATTTAAACATTACGGAAAATAGTGTTATACTAAAGCAAGTATAACACTGTTTTTGTCAAAGGAGTGTCAGATGAAAAAGACAATTTTGTTGGTTGATGATGAGATAGATATTCTAGATATTCAAAATCGTTATCTTTTACAGGCAGGCTACGATGTTTTAGTCGCCCATGATGGTAAGGAAGGATTGGAACTTTTTAGAAAAAAATCTATCGATCTCATTATCACAGATATCATGATGCCTAATATGGACGGTTATGATTTTATCAGTGAAGTTCAGTATATTGCTCCTGATCAACCCTTTCTCTTTACAACTGCTAAGACAAGCGAACAAGATAAGATTTATGGATTAAGTTTGGGGGCAGATGATTTTATAGCTAAACCGTTTAGCCCACGGGAATTGGTTTTGAGAGTGAATAATATCTTGCGCCGCCTTAGTCGTGGCGGAGAGACTGAGCAGATTGAGTTTGGTGACTTGGTGATCAACCATGTGACTCATGAGGTTCGCATTGGGGAACAGCCTTTGGATTTGACAGTGAAATCTTTTGAACTTCTATGGATATTAGCTAGCAATCCTGAGAGAGTCTTTTCAAAGACTGAACTTTATGAGAAGGTATGGCAAGAGGATTATGTGGATGATACCAATACACTCAATGTTCATATCCATGCTTTGAGACAAGAATTGAGTAAGTATACGAATTTAAACACTCCTGCTATCAAAACTGTTTGGGGATTGGGCTATAAGATGGAAAGACCGAGAGGAAAAAAATGAAATTAAAAAGCTATATTTTAGTGGGGTATCTAGTTTCGACTCTACTAACGATTTTGGTTGTTTTCTGGGCAGTCCAACGAATGTTGATTGAGAAAAGTGAAGTTTACTTTCTAGTTGGAATGACCTTGATTGCTAGTTTCATTGGCGCTGCAGTGAGCATCTTTCTCTTGTCGCCCGTTTTCTCTTCTCTGAAACATTTGAAAAAACAAGCTCAGGATATAGCAAGCAAGGATTTCAGTACAGAAATCGAAACCAAAGGCCCATTAGAATTTCAAGAGCTAGGCCAGGCTTTTAATGACATGTCCCACAATTTGCAGGCTACTTTTCTATCACTTGATGAGAGCGAGCAAGAAAAGAGAATGATGATTGCGCAGCTTTCTCACGATATTAAAACTCCTATTACCTCCATTCAGGTTACTGTGGAGGGAATTCTAGATGGAGTGATTAAGGAAGAGGAGCGGCTCCACTATTTAACCACGATTGGTCGACAAACTGAGCGTCTAAACAAGCTAGTGGAGGAATTGGATGTTTTGACTCTTAACAGACAACCTCAAGATACTGCTGATGAAGAAGTCGAAGAGGTCTTTTTAGATCAGCTGTTGATTGAGTCAATGAGTGAATTTCAACTCCAGATTGAACAAGAGGAGCGGGATGTTTACATTCAAGTATCACCTGAGTCGGCGAAAATCAAGAGCCATTCTGACAAACTTTCTCGTATTCTGGTCAATTTGTTAAACAATGCCTTTAAATATTCAGAACCAGGAACCAGAATCGAGGTTCTTGCCCAATTAACAGAACAAGAACTGAGAATCAGTGTGAAAGACGAGGGGCAAGGGATCCTTCCTGAAGATTTGGGAAAAATTTTTAACCGATTGTATCGTGTAGAAACTTCACGAAATATGAAGACAGGTGGGCATGGATTAGGTCTTGCGATTGCACAAGAACTGGCCCATCAGCTTGGCGGCGAAATCACAGTAGAAAGTCAATATGGCTTAGGAAGCAAGTTCACATTCTGCCTTAATTTGAAATAAAGGCGTAAAATATCTTTACAAATCGACGGATTCATGATACAATAGCCTTTGTGTGAAATAGCAGCAGGAAAGCATGAAGCTCGTCAACAGGTGTCTTATGATAAGTAACCTTGGCTGTTTAGGCGAAGGGCATCTGCACGAATCAGGGCTTTCTAAGTGACTATTTCCGCCGAAATTATATTTATATTAGGAGGACATACATATGTCACGTTATACAGGACCATCTTGGAAACAAGCTCGTCGCCTTGGCCTTTCACTTACAGGTACAGGTAAAGAATTGGCACGTCGTAACTACGTACCAGGTCAACACGGACCAAACAACCGTTCAAAATTGTCAGAATACGGTTTGCAATTAGCTGAAAAACAAAAACTTCGTTTCTCTTACGGACTTGGTGAAAAACAATTCCGTAACTTGTTCGTACAAGCTACTAAAGTTAAAGAAGGAACTGTCGGTTTCAACTTCATGCTTCTTTTGGAACGTCGTTTGGATAACGTTGTTTACCGTCTTGGACTTGCGACTACTCGTCGTCAAGCTCGTCAATTCGTTAACCACGGTCACATCCTTGTTGACGGAAAACGCGTTGATATCCCTTCATACCGTGTAACTCCAGGTCAAGTGATCTCAGTTCGCGAAAAATCATTGAAAGTTCCAGCAATCCTTGAAGCTGTTGAAGCAACCCTTGGACGTCCAGCATTCGTATCATTCGACGCTGACAAATTGGAAGGTTCATTGACTCGTTTGCCAGAACGTGATGAAATCAACCCAGAAATTAACGAAGCACTTATCGTTGAATTCTACAACAAAATGCTTTAATTTTAAGATATATCTTACGAAAAGCCTACAACAGTGGGCTTTTTGCTTTGTCTTAAAACGTTGATTTCTGGGTTTGCTCCCCTTTTTGCTCCCCTTATAGTGCTTTTAGTGCCGTTTCGTAGAATGAGACGGCTTTTTTTGCGCTTTCTTTTGAGAGGTGGCTATAAATATCCATAGTCATGGATAGAGTGGAATGACCTAAACGGTGCTGAAGCTCCTTGTAAGGTATTCCTGAGTTAAGTAATAAACTAGCGTGAGTGTGTCTGAAACCATGAAAACCTATATTAGTGACATTCGCCCGTTTAAAGTGGGTTCTTAATCTAGTTTGTAAGGTTCGATTATTAGGGTATTCATGGATAAAGTCAGAGAATACCACGCTTTCAGTTTTGCCAATTTTCCAAGCTTCTTGGATTTGTCTAACCTTGTAAGCTTTAAGCATTGATACAGTCGCTTGATCTATATCTAAATCCCGATAGCTTGCTTTTGATTTTGGGCTATTGGTTTCTTGTTTATAGTTTAGTGTCTTTGTAATATGAACAACTGCATTATCTAAGTCTATATCAGACCAGGAAAGGGCTAAAGCTTCATTGATACGACAACCAGTAGCAAGTAAGAACTTATAAAGTGTATTCTCATAACAATAACGAAACTTATTTAGATCTAAATTATCGAGATAACCAAGAAACTTTTTTAATTCTTCATTGTCAAAGTGTTTTACTTTTTGTTGCTTTGCTTTCTGAGTGTTACGAGGTAAAACAACATCACGCGCAGGATTTGACGGTATCGCCTGCATAGTAACACCATACTGTAAGATACGTTTATTAAGCGCGTGTATGTTATCGTAGTATAGAAATGCTCCCTCTTCCCCTTTATTGGTTTTGTCAGCAAGTTTATTAACTATGCTTTGAATAAGTGGAGTAGTGAGTTTATTAAGCTTATAAGAGCCAAACAGAGGTAAAACGTGGTTTTTAAGTATTCTTTTAACGTTTATTCTTGTATTAGGCTTTACTGTATGCTTGTAGCTTTCCCACCAAAGATTGGCTAACTCTTGGTAGTTATCTATTGTACTAGCTTTAAATCTAGTACAACCGTCTTTCTGAAAAGCTATCTTTTCTTGAGTAGCTTTCTGCTTAACTTCCTTTTGTGTCCGACCTGTTACTTTGGTTTTAACCTTTTTTCCTGTTACCTGGTCAACTCCCAAGTAAACACTAGCACGGTAGACTTTACTACCGTCTTTTTTTATAACTTCAGTTATATTCATGATCTATACCTTTCTAAAATACATCAGCAGGCAAGCTATTATTAAAAAGGTTTTAGATTGTGGTTTAAATCATGCTAGGGCTTCACAGATTGCCCTGTATTCAACTTTAAAGAGTCAGACGGTTAATTATATATCGGATTGTAGAAAGCGCGTGTAAGGCTTAAAATGGGCTTTATAGAAGACTTGTATTATACGGTTTATAAAATGTTGGTTTTTGTTGGAAAAAATAAAAGGCTTACAAATGCTAACAAATGTTTACATATGTTTACATATTTGATCTTATAGAGAAATCACGCGCCTTTGTTGTTATAATCGGACTTTTTGGACACCCTAAAGAAAAATATTAGTGCTAAGGTTTGCTATTATTTCTTTTTTTACTAGTATCTTCTACAAGTAAAGAATATCCATTCTGAGCTAAATCGTTATATATTTCATCTACACTCCGAGAAAACGTTAAATCATAAGATATAAAGTCTCCCCAATAGTTACCATTATTGCTTAAATTCATGGATTGTATTAAGTTAAAAACACTTTTAGCTTGGTCATCACTAATTATTACATCCAATTCTTTTAAGCAATCAATGAATGTTTGAAAATCTCTTTGTTTATTTCTAGTTTCAGAGTATACCCAAATATGACCGTCAATGTCTGTTTTTACTTCTTCATCATCGTAAATGTTTGCGTCATTGGTAACCCCCAATAGATACCCAACAGAAACTCCAAAGTATTCAGCTAACTCCTTTGCGTTGTTAGATTTGATTTGACTTTCTCCGTTTTCCCATTTTTGAAACCCTCTACGAGTAACACCTATTGCGTCAGCAACTTCTTGTTGAGTTGCTTTTTTTCTTTTTCTCAATTCTTTAATTCTAGTCATTTTATATTACCTCATATCGATTATATCATAAAATAATCAAAAGCTAACAAAAATTCGCATTTAATGATATTTTTTCTTGAAAAGCTAACTCAAGTATGCTACAATTAATTAAAAGCTAACAAAAGTTAGCTAAACAAAAGAAAGGAGAATACCGTTGCTCATAACACAAGAACAAGCGAAAGCAATCCGCCGAAAGCAAGCAGATAAGAAATTGACTGCAAAGCAAGCAGGCAGAGAAATCGGAATTACACAAGTTACCTATCGAAAAATCCGAGACGGTGGCGAAGTAAAACCGTGCATTTACCAAAAAGCCATGGAATGGCTAGCGAAAGACTATTAGAAAGGAGCAAACCAATGGAACTGGTTTACATGGATGGTAAGAAAGAACCGTATACACTAAGTAGTATTGTTGCAGAGTGTGCAGAAGTTAAGCACAGAACTTTGAAGAGTTTGTTAAATAAGCACCGCGAGGACTTTGAAAGTTTCGGAAAGGTGACATTTAAAATCTCACCTTCAGAGAGTGGGCAAAATAAACGGGACTATATTTTGAACGAGCAACAAGCTACTTTGTTGATCACTTACTTACGAAATACCGAACCCGTAAAGGAATTTAAGAAAAACCTAGTAAGAGCATTCTTTGAAATGCGCGAGGAACTTTCTAAGTTTCGTATTCAGAGAGCGCTAGAAAAGACCAAAAGGAAAACCTTACATGACAGTATAGAGACATGGGATGTAAAACCCAAGCACGCGCATAGTACCATGAATAACCTACTACTAAAGGCAGTAACAGACATGAACGCTAGGCAGTTAGTTGCAAGTCGTAAAGGTTTTAACGGTATTGAGAGCTTGACAAGTGAGGAACTAGAAAAGTATCAAGCTTTGGAAGATATGGTTATAGCTATGATTGGATTGAATATGAACTATCACGATATCAAGAAATGGGTATTTAGAGATAAAGAAACACGCCTTAAAGGCGCGTGATTGCAATAAAAAAGGCATAGGAAGCGACCAAACTACCACGCCTTGAAACATACACTAAAACAAATTTAACAACGCAGGCAAGCTATTATTAAAGGGGTTTTAGTTACTTAATTATACCATATTAAAAATTTTTTGACTATGTAAGTATAAAGAGCAAAGAGGGAACAACATGACTATCAATATTAAAGAAATGACACAAGAAGAGCTAGATAACCTAATCAATGAGATCAAAGAAAAAGCTCCTAGTCTATATCAGTTTATTCAAGATTTTTTAGATAAAAAGTTATCTTCTGAAGAAGTTGACGGCTTCTTTTCAATGGATTTAGAGTCTCAGTTACTCTATATCAATTCTTACCAAGCTAGAGCATAAGTTAGAGGTAATAGCATGAATGAACTAGAAATAACCAATACACAGGCAATTATTTTACTTTTGGTTATCGGCTTATTATTCCTTTATTTAAAGCGAATAGAGAGCCGTAAACGCGACATTTTGGAACAAACGATAGAAACACCAAGCAAAGATTTAAACCCTTGCTACGGGCGTTATATTCAGCTTGTAGGAGTCAATGTATGGGGAGGAATTGAATGAGTCTAACAATGAATGACAAGCGAGTATTAAAACTAATCAAGGTAGGTGCTGAAAACTCCATAACAGGGGCAGAAATCAGCCTAATCACCAAGTTAGCAGAAAGAACCGTACAAGATATTATCAGCCGTCTAATCACGCGCTACGGTGTCCCTATCGTTGGTGTACGTCACGGAGCTTTTAGAGGCTACTTTATCCCAGCCAACAAAGAGGAATTACTGGACGGAGCAAAGGCGTTCTATAACCAGGTACAGGAAGAACAGAAACGCATAACTGTCCTGTTAAATGCCGATTTAGAGAGCTATAAGCTACTACTGAAAGGGGCGGAAGAATATGTTTAGTCTTAGTAAAGAGAGCGAATACGAGCTAGCCCATGGGGTATTAAACATTGTAGAAAGCTATCTAAGGGCGCGTGACATACTCAAACCACGCTTGACTGGTTTAATGTCAGCCCAAGAAGCTATGGACGAATTAGATATAAAATATAAGACTTTGCAAAGGTGGGAGAATGCAGGGTTAAGACGATACCAACCACCACTAGAAGATACTCGGAAAGTATACTATAAAGTTACTGATCTATTAAAATTTTTGGGGGTTGATAATGACTAAAACAAAAGTTTATTTTTGGCTAAAAATTGATAAAAAATTTTTTGATAATATTTTCATCAAAAGGTTAAAGACTTTACAAAATGGTTATACTATGACTGTTATCTATATCAGACTTATGCTTGAAAGCCTAGATAGTGACTGTATCTTATACTATGAGGGATATTTTAAAACTTTAAAGGAAGAACTAGCTTTAAAATTAGATGTATCTGAAGAAGATATAGACATGACTTTGGCTTATTTTACTCAATGTGGACTAATTCAGATTGACGAGGAACAAAATGCAGAGCTGACACAAGCAAAAGCCTTAATACAACAAGAAACCAACCACGCTTCCTATATGCGAAATTATCGTAAAGAGCAACAAGAAAAAGAAGAAAAGCTTACAATGTTATCTGATAATCTTACAACGTTATCTGACTGTAAGACAGAGATAGATATAGATAAAGAGATAGAGAAAGAGATAGATATAAATAATAATTATAATTATAATAAGACAGTTATTGGTTCTAGTTTATCCGAAATTCTAAAAAATATTGGTATCCATATTACCGATAGACAACTTGAGCAGTTACTTGACTATGTAAGTCTTGACGGAATGAGTATTGATATGCTTGACTATGCTATTGAAATTACTTCAAATGCTCCTAAACCAAGTTTTAGGTATTTAAACGCAATTTTGGAGAATTGGAAAAAAGAGGGGTTAACCACGCTTGAACAAGTACAAGTAGAAGAACATGAAGACACCGACGGGTTCCCGTTTTAGCAAATTGTATATATCTAGATTACTAAAATATCCTAAGTTAGATAATTCAGTAGAAATTTAAAAGGAGAAAAAACATGACACAAAAAAATACTAATAAACAAATTGAAACGTTTGAAGAATACTATAAACGTGAACGCATTACACAACTCAGAGAGTCAGAGGACTTTGAAAGCTTAGCTAATAAGGTAGCAGAATATGAATTAGAGCTATTAGACTATGCTGATCGCTTGCTTTCTGATACTCCAATTACTATGGACTTTATGACTGCTCACGGTACTTTGGATTTAGTGGGAGCTGATAGCGTTAATTTATTAAAATCACTTGATAATGATAAGGAGTATAGAGGGATTGCTGATTATTATTAAGCAAAGATACTAGAATAAACAAGAGAGGCAAACGCCTCTTTTTGTTGATTATTTACGAGTAAATTTTTTAGGGTGCGCGTGGTTGAACCTAGAGCGAACCCCGAGAAATTCAAATAATTTCATTAAAGATAAGTCGCTAAAAAAGAAAATGAAAATAAATGAATTTGAAACAATTAAAAGAACGTACTACTTTCTAAAAAGCTATCAAACGCTTTTAAAATTAGCTAATATGGAAGAGACTAATGGAGCATTTAAGAAAAAAGCAATAGAGATAGTAAACATAGTTGATAGATATAAGGACAGTCTGAACGAAGAAAAAAGAGAAGTTTTCTCTAATCTATTCACTAGACCACAAAAAGAAGTCATAAAGCTAAGCGATCTATATAAATTGCTTAACATTGATAAAGATAAGTATAGAGATATTAAAAATGAAATTATTATAGATTTTGCTAGAAGTTATCGAGAGGGTGCTTTGCTAGTATTTGAGTAAGGAAAAATTAAAATGATTGAGGATAATTTACAAGAGTTAGAAACAATTCAATAGTCTTATCAAAAGTGGTATAATGGGCTTACTTGTTTATGGTTTGGAGGTGTTGGAAAATGGGATTTAGTAAAGATTTTATAAAAAGAGTATTCTCTAAAAAGAAAGACGAATATAACAGAAGTATTTTTGTCGAACTTGAAGAATTAATCGAGATCTCAGACGAAGATTTAAGTTATTTTGGAGAGGGTATTTTCTACTGTTTGCCTCGTAATAAAATTATTGAAGATAACAAAGATAAAATCAGAAAAGAGTATAATCTATCTAAAGAAATGCCGAAAATAAACGGTATATATCTACCTACATTCTTAAAAATGAGAGCGTGGGACAGAATTAGAAAAAACAAACCGACTTTAAAAGAAATCATTGACATGACAAAAAAAGAAAGTATTTAGAAATTCTAAGTGCTTTTTATTTTTCTTTTACGAATAATAAAGTAGAAGATAAGGAGTTACTAGATTACCTGGTATCAACTTGGAAGTATCGGGATCTAGTGCTTCATTCGGTACAAATGCATGAAATGGAAAGATTAACATAAAAGTTAGCTATTAAATAGGAAAAGATTATGGCAAAAACGAGAAAATAAAAAAATAAGAAAAAAATGTCGTATAATCATTGAAAAAAATAATGATATAAGATAGAATAGATGTGTATAGAAATATACAATATATAAACTAAGGGGGGAATTAAAATGGCAACTAGAAGTTTTACGACTGATCTAAAGTTTAATCGAAAGTCTGCTGATAATTTAATTTCTGCTTTATCAGAGACTAAAAAATTTAGTCGTTCGAAAGATGTCAAATCAACTGAGATTAGTAGTTTAGAAGCAATCAAATTAATGTTTGCAAAAGGATAGAATAAACGTGTATAATGTAATGTCATTGGATAACCTAATAACGGCATTAGGCGAAGAAGATACAAAAGAAAAATTATTAACATTTGAAGGTAAGTCAGATGTACCCAATGATATTGAGTCTTTTTTACATGAGAATGCAATTCAGTTTGAAAAATCTGCTATTGCATCAACTTATTTAGTGTTTGAAGAAGAAACCAATATCTTAGTTGGTTTCTTTTCTTTAGCAAATAAGCCTCTCACGATGTCAGAGAAAAACTTTAAAAGCTTGAGTAATACTCAAAGAAAAAGGTTAAAACAATATGGGAGAGAAATAGGAAATAAGTTTCAAATCAATAGTTATTTGATTGGTCAGTTAGGTAAAAATTTTTCCAAAGAGGCTGAGAAAAAAATAAGTGGAGCTGATTTATTAACTCTAGCATATGACAAAGTTGCCGAAGCCTCTGCTATCATACGCGCTAAATATGTATGGTTAGAGTGTGAGAACAATGAGAAGTTAATCAATTTTTATAGCTCATTTGGCTTTAAACAGATAAATCCTAAACCACCCGAAGGTGAATTAGTAGTGTTGATATTAAAAATTAAGTAAGTAAAATTTAAAGGCCACCGTATTTGGTGGTCTTTACTTCTTGCCTGCTGAACTCATTAAAATACTATGCGTTTTTGCTCCCCCTTTTGCTCCCCTAGGGGGAACAAGTAGTAAAAAGTAGTATTAGTAGTTTTTGATAAAAAGCGCGTGATATAAGGGTTAGAGAACTCTAAAGAAACATAAAGTAAGGCGCTCCTAATTCTACAACAAAATGCTTTAATTTTAAGAAATATCTTACGAAAAGCCTACAACAGTGGGCTTTTTGCTTTACACTTTAAATCAAGATCTCTCCTATTTTACAATAAAAAGTTAACAGTCTTCTATCTTATATAAAGATATAAAGAGTAATATAAAGAGTAAGTTTATTAGACGGTAGTTAATATGTAGGAAAAGATAGAAAGAAAAATTTTACAAAAAATCAGAAAAACCAGTTGACAAGCGTAAAAAAGTAGGTATAATAGAAAGAGTTGAAAAGCTC
>CAUUTJ010000028.1:0-20648 GCA_963548045.1 uncultured Streptococcus sp. | reverse complement strand
AAGAGGTTTACCCAACGGAATTTGCACAAGCAACTGAGTTGGAAGAAGTACCTGCTGTTGAAACAGATGCTGTGATTAAAGCTAAAGAAACAGTTGAAACACCAGTGGTTTACATCCCAGTATTCCCAGGTACCAACTCGGAATATGACTCCGCTAAGGCCTTTGAAAAAGAAGGAGCCAAAGTTAACCTGGTACCATTTGTCACACTCAACGAAGAAGCGATTGTCAAGTCTGTTGACACCATGGTTGACAACATTGAAAAAGCCAACATTATCTTCTTTGCAGGTGGCTTCTCAGCAGCGGATGAACCAGATGGATCAGCTAAATTTATCGTTAACATCTTGCTCAATGAAAAAGTACGTGCAGCCATTGATAGCTTCATCGAACGTGGTGGTTTGATTATTGGTATCTGTAACGGATTCCAAGCCCTTGTCAAATCAGGTCTTCTTCCATACGGTAACTTTGAAGATGCAAGTAGCACGAGTCCAACCCTCTTCTACAATGATGCCAACCAACACGTGGCTAAAATGGTGGAAACACGGATTGCCAACACGAATTCACCATGGCTTGCCGGCGTGAAAGTTGGTGACATTCATGCCATCCCAGTATCACACGGTGAAGGTAAATTTGTCGTGACAGCTGAGGAATTCGCAGAGCTTCGTGACAATGGTCAAATCTTTACCCAATATGTTGACTTCGAAGGTAAACCAAGCATGGATTCTAAATACAATCCAAACGGATCTGTGAATGCTATCGAAGGTATCACAAGCAAGAATGGTCAAATTATTGGTAAGATGGGTCACTCAGAACGTTTCGAAGACGGTCTCTTCCAAAATATTCCAGGAAATAAAGACCAACACCTCTTTGCATCAGCAGTTCAATACTTTACTGGAAAATAAAAGGTATACAAAATGACATACGAAGTTAAATCTCTTAATGAAGAATGTGGTATTTTTGGGATCTGGGGACACCCAGATGCTGCAAAACTGACTTATTTCGGATTACACAGTCTTCAACACCGTGGTCAAGAAGGGGCGGGGATCCTTTCCAATGATGCGGGTCAACTAAAACGGTATCGTGACACGGGTCTTCTCTCAGAAGTATTTCGAAATCCTACTAACTTGGATAAGTTGACAGGAACGGGAGCGATTGGCCATGTTCGCTATGCGACAGCTGGGGAAGCTTCGGTGGATAACATCCAGCCCTTCCTCTTTCGCTTTCATGATACCCAGTTTGGACTGGCCCACAACGGGAATTTGACCAATGCTAAGTCCCTCAAACGGGAGTTGGAAAATAACGGAGCGATCTTTAGCTCAACTTCTGATTCAGAAATCTTGGCCCACTTGATTCGTCGGAGCCACAACCCTTCTTTCATGGGTAAGGTGAAAGAAGCCTTGAATACGGTGAAAGGTGGATTTGCTTACCTTCTCATGCTGGAAGATAAGCTGATTGCGGCCTTGGATCCAAATGGTTTCCGTCCTCTTTCGATTGGGAAAATGGCCAACGGAGCTATCGTGGTTTCATCTGAAACCTGTGCCTTTGAAGTGGTTGGAGCAGAGTGGATTCGGGATGTAAATCCGGGTGAAGTCGTGATCATCGATGATAACGGCATCACTTACGATAACTATACAACGGACACCCAATTGGCTGTTTGCTCAATGGAGTATATTTACTTTGCCCGTCCTGATTCAAATATCCAAGGGGTCAATGTCCATACAGCTCGTAAACGTATGGGGGCTCAATTGGCACGTGAATTTAAACATGAAGCAGATATTGTGGTCGGTGTACCTAACTCTTCACTTAGTGCAGCCATGGGATTTGCGGAAGAATCTGGCCTACCAAATGAAATGGGCTTGATTAAAAACCAATATACCCAACGGACCTTTATTCAACCAACACAAGAACTACGGGAGCAAGGGGTTCGGATGAAGCTCTCTGCCGTATCCGGTGTCGTGAAAGGCAAACGGGTTGTCATGATTGATGATTCTATCGTACGTGGGACAACATCACGTCGAATTGTGAAGTTATTGAAAGAAGCAGGAGCTACAGAGGTCCACGTAGCAATCGGTAGCCCAGCCCTTGCCTACCCATGTTTCTACGGGATCGATATTCAAACACGTAAGGAATTGATTGCTGCCAATCACACAGTAGAGGAAACACGCGATATCATTGGTGCAGATAGCTTGACGTATTTGTCAATCGATGGCTTGATTGATTCTATTGGAATTGATACAGATGCCCCAAATGGCGGTCTTTGTGTGGCTTACTTTGATGGAAAATATCCAACGCCTTTGTATGACTACGAAGAACGCTATGTGGAAAGTTTGAAAGAACATACTTCTTTCTATTAAGAGCAGTGCAAAAGAAAAGGAATGAAACAAATGACAAATAAAAATGCGTATGCTCCACGTCTCACTACTGACTAAAAGCTAAAGCATTTGTCAGTAGACGCTTTGCCCTATGGGACCAAAGCTAGAGACCTGACTAGTATTTTTAGATAAAAAAATTGTTTATCTAAAAATACGTCGCACTCTTTCTCAAAAAAAGAAAAGGATTAAAAAATGACAAATAAGAATGCATACGCTCAATCTGGCGTAGACGTTGAAGCAGGTTATGAAGTTGTTGAACGGATCAAAAAACACGTGGCTCGTACGGAACGTGCAGGTGTTATGGGAGCTCTCGGTGGCTTCGGTGGTATGTTCGATCTTTCAAAAACAGGTGTCAAAGAGCCTGTTTTGATCTCAGGTACAGATGGTGTCGGTACTAAACTCATGCTTGCTATTAAGTACGACAAACACGATACCATCGGTCAAGATTGTGTCGCTATGTGTGTTAACGATATCATCGCTGCAGGTGCGGAGCCCCTTTACTTCCTTGACTATATTGCAACTGGTAAAAATGAACCTGCTAAATTAGAGCAAGTCGTTGCTGGTGTTGCAGAAGGGTGTGTGCAGGCTGGTGCAGCCCTTATCGGTGGGGAAACGGCTGAAATGCCAGGTATGTATGGTGAAGATGACTATGATTTGGCTGGGTTTGCTGTCGGTGTTGCAGAAAAATCTCAAATCATTGACGGTTCAAAAGTAGCTGAAGGGGATGTGATTCTTGGACTTGCTTCAAGCGGTATCCACTCAAATGGTTACTCACTTGTTCGTCGTGTCTTTGCTGACTATACAGGTGAAGAAGTTCTTCCAGAACTTGAAGGCAAGAAACTTAAAGACGTCCTTTTGGAACCAACTCGTATCTACGTCAAAGCAGCTTTGCCACTCATCAAAGAAGAATTGGTCAACGGAATTGCCCACATCACAGGTGGTGGTTTCATCGAAAATGTACCACGTATGTTCTCAGATGACTTGGCTGCTGAAATTGACGAAAGCAAAGTCCCAGTTCTTCCAATTTTCAAAGCTCTTGAAAAATATGGCCAAATCAAACATGAAGAAATGTTTGAAATTTTCAACATGGGGATTGGTCTCATGCTTGCAGTGAAACCAGAAAATGTGGAACGTGTCAAAGAACTTCTTGACGAACCTGTTTATGAAATCGGTCGGATTGTGAAGAAAGATGGCGCAAGTGTGGTGATTAAATAATGGTGCTATCACCATTTTATACGGAGAAATTGTAGAAAGGAATGTTTAGTTAGCAAGCCTAACTGAACACGGGACTCATTTTCTAGGAAAAAAGAGAAATCATTCTGTGGGTAAGCACCCAGCAATGATTTCCTATTTTTCTACGAAACTGTTCGGCTAGCCGAAACGTCCCTTTGTATCGAATATGAAAATTGCTGTTTTTGCCTCTGGCAACGGCTCAAACTTTCAGGTGATTGCAGAACAATTTCCAGTAGAATTTGTCTTTTCAGATCATCGGGATGTCTATGTCTTAGAACGTGCCAAGAACCTTGGTGTGGTGAGCCATGCCTTTGAACTCCAGGAATTTGACAATAAAGCAGCTTATGAAGAAGCTATCGTCAAACTCTTGGATGAACACCAGATTGACTTGGTTTGTTTGGCGGGTTATATGAAAATCGTTGGCCCAACCTTGCTAGCAGCTTATGAAGGCCGTATCATCAATATTCACCCGGCTTATCTCCCTGAATTTCCAGGTGCTCATGGCATTGAGGATGCTTGGAATGCAGGTGTTGCTGAGAGCGGTGTGACCATTCACTGGGTGGATTCTGGTGTTGATACCGGTAAGGTTATCAAACAAGTCCGTGTGCCACGCCTTGAAGGTGATACCCTTGATACTTTCGAAACTCGTATCCACGAAACAGAGTACAAGCTCTATCCAGAAGTCTTGGAACGTTTGGGAGTGGCACGAAAATAAGGGAGCCATTGATCGGAAAGAACATTTTCGACTGTAGCAGATAAAGAACTTTTTTAAAAAAGGAAAAGAAAGAAAATGACTAAACGCGCACTAATTAGTGTTTCAGACAAAGCGGGCATCGTTGAATTTGCCCAAGAACTCAAAAAACTAGGTTGGGACATCATCTCAACAGGTGGTACCAAAGTTGCCCTTGACAATGCTGGTGTTGATACCATTGCCATCGACGATGTGACTGGTTTCCCAGAAATGATGGACGGTCGTGTGAAGACTCTCCACCCAAATATCCACGGTGGTCTCCTCGCTCGTCGTGACCTCGATAGCCACCTAGAGGCTGCTAAGGACAATAAGATTGAATTGATTGACCTTGTTGTGGTCAACCTTTACCCATTCAAGGAAACTATCCTTAAACCAGACGTGACTTACGCGGATGCGGTTGAAAATATCGATATTGGTGGGCCATCTATGCTTCGTTCAGCAGCTAAAAACCACGCTAGCGTAACAGTTGTGGTAGACCCTGCTGACTATGCGGTTGTTTTGGACGAATTGGCAGCCAACGGCGAAACAAGTTACGAAACTCGCCAACGTTTGGCAGCGAAAGTCTTCCGCCACACAGCAGCCTATGATGCTTTGATCGCAGAATATTTCACTGCTCAAGTGAGTGAAAGTAAACCTGAAAAACTCACCTTGACTTATGATCTTAAGCAACCAATGCGTTACGGGGAAAACCCTCAACAAGACGCAGACTTCTACCAAAAAGCTTTGCCAACGGCTTACTCCATCGCTTCAGCTAAACAGTTGAACGGTAAAGAATTGTCTTTCAACAATATCCGTGATGCGGATGCTGCTATCCGGATCATCCGTGATTTCAAAGACCGTCCAACCGTTGTGGCCTTGAAACACATGAATCCATGTGGGATTGGTCAAGCTGACGATATCGAAACTGCTTGGGACTACGCTTATGAGTCTGATCCAGTGTCTATCTTCGGTGGTATTGTCGTTCTCAACCGTGAGGTAGACGCTGCGACAGCTCAAAAAATGCACGGAGTTTTCCTTGAAATCATCATTGCACCAAGCTACACGGACGAAGCGCTTGAAATCTTGACTACCAAGAAGAAAAACTTGCGGATTCTTGAGCTACCGTTTGATGCTCAAGATGCTAGTGAAGTGGAAGCAGAATACACTGGTGTTGTTGGTGGTCTCCTCGTTCAAAACCAAGACGTGGTGAAAGAAAGTCCAGCTGACTGGCAAGTGGTTACCAAACGCCAACCAACTGAAACAGAAGCGACAGCTCTTGAGTTTGCTTGGAAAGCTATCAAGTATGTGAAATCAAATGGTATCATCGTAACTAATGACCACATGACACTTGGTGTTGGCCCAGGTCAAACCAACCGTGTGGCATCTGTCCGTATCGCTATTGATCAGGCTAAAGACCGTCTTGACGGCGCTGTTCTTGCTTCAGATGCCTTCTTCCCATTTGCAGATAACGTGGAAGAAATTGCCAAAGCAGGTATTAAAGCGATCATCCAACCAGGTGGCTCTGTCCGTGACCAAGAGTCGATCGAAGCGGCTGATAAATATGGCTTGACTATGATCTTCACAGGAGTGAGACATTTTAGACATTGATGGGTATTTTAAAATTAGCTCATTATCAACTGTGATAAAGGATTTATCGCTAACAAAAAGAGAAGACGTAAGTTGTCTTCTCTTTTTGTATGTTTAAAACAATAAGCATTTTAGTGTTAGAAATTATTAAAATGATTTGTTAGAGCTGTTCATGACTAATCTCGAAAAACTCAGTTTCTCACTTAACTATTTTTTATACGTTTTATGGTGTTTAAGGTTGTTGTGACTAGCTCGTTAATAGGCATGGCTTTATAATCTCCTTTTAACCATTCATCAAAAATATTGTAGAGACCGCCGGTAATGAATCTAATATCATAGTTGATTTGTCTTTGATCACTATTTGTGATGTGCCAAGGTGCCATGACAGTGGTATAAGTAGCAGGAAGCTTATCGTAAGACCTTTGCAAGATAAGCACGAGTAAGTTTGCGTCTTGCAAAATTTTTAATGGCTCAGTGTACTGGCTCCAATACTGAAAGAAAAGGTTCACTAAATCTTCAAAATTAGTCAGTTTTGCTGTTTGAAGTTCGATAATATAGTATTGGATTAAGCGGTCTAAATAGTTCGTAAGAACTTCCTCTTTTGAATGGTAATAACGATAAAACGTTCGTCTGGCAATCTGAGCATGCTCGCTGAGTTCAGCAATGCTGATATTTTGGAGAGACTTCTTAGTTGCTAATAAATCGAACAAGGCTTCCTCCAGCCATTGTCGCGTTTGATATTCCATGGTATTTTTCCTTTCCTGTCACACTTTTGGTCAAACTGTGCCAATATCTCTTAACCTCTTGTTTTTGTAACAGTTTATCTTTATACTAAAAGTGTTGCGCGTGATATATGATTATCATTTATTCTTAACATTGTACAATTGTTAGTTGTTATTAAGGAGGTAAAGGTATGAGCATTCTTTTTAATGTTTGGATGCTGCCTATTTTATTTATTTTACATGATTTTGAAGAAATAATTTTTATGCCCTTGTGGAAAACACGGCATCATCAAAAGTTAGAAACTTTTAAGAAACCGTTCTTTGGTTCCGTTACGCAAGGTTCCGCTTTTGCAGTAGGTGTGTTCGAAGAATTTATCATCCTGGTGTTTATTTCTGGATTCTGCCAAATAACTCACAACAGTTTACTCTATTTATCTTTTGTAATAGCTTATACAGCTCATTTCATAATCCATTATATCATGTGCCTGCAATTTGGGGGCTATGTTCCTGGAGTCGTCACGGTAACCCTAGAATTGCCAATGGTTCTAATGATTATTTCCCACTATTGGCCTTCTGACATTTCTTTGTTATCAGTCGTTGTCTATCTTTTATTGGCCATGGTAATAGCTTTTACGAATCTTAAAATCATGCATCTCATCATGCCAAAAATTCAAACACATCTAGAAAAATACGCGAAATGAAAAACGATTAAATGAGAGCTACTTTTTAACCTTTCTGATATAACTGGTTAATGAGCAACCAAGAATCTATCGAAGCCGCTGATAAATACGGTTTAACCATGATCTTTACAGGTGTTCGTCACTTCCGTCATTAATCAAAACAGGCACTCATCAATGGATGGGTGCCTGTTCTGGTTGTCATGAAAACCTTAATCTGGGTAGATATAGGTGACAGTTCCCCAGATGGGGTTGGTTGGATCGAACCAACCGCGGAAGTTGTCGATATAGCGATGGCCGTTGTAGTTAGCCTCTTGGATCTGAATTTTTTGGTCATGTTCGACGTCCGTAACCAAGGCGACATGGCCATATCCCCCATTGTCCCAACAGGCGATAGCACCGACCTCTGGAGTGTCTCCTGTCCGGAATCCAGCAGCGCGTGCACTAGCTGCCCACATGCCACCATTTCCCCACCAGTTGTGGGCCCAAGGGGCTAATTCTTTGGCTCCCCAGGTACATTCACCAATCGGATAGGTGTTTCCCGGGTGTGTCGCGAGTGGCGTAAGCTTTGGCTTTGCCTTTTCCACTTGAAAGGTAGTGGGGAATAGCCCTTTTAGTTGTCCCTGGCTTTTCTGGTAGACGTGGAGATGAAATAGCCCGCTTCCCTTGTGTTTTTGAGCCTGAAAGCGCAGTTGGAAATGTCCAGGTGCGATCTTCTTTGCGGGATACCAGACTAAATCATCCTGCCCATTTTCTTCTGACCAGATGGGGAATACAATCTCGTCAACGTCTTCGAACAACTTTAGGTCTACCTCAAATTCTTGTGAGGAGTTAGGTGTGATCGTGATTTTGGGATGGGAGGAGGCGAGGTCTTTTTGCTGGACGCTGGTCGTGAGAGGGTAAAGACCGGTTAGCTGTTCATTTGCCTCCACTCCATAGACATGGACATGATAAAGTCCGGCTTGATCAGAATGATTGGTCAATGGCACTTGTAGGTCAAATCCCTTGTCACTGCGTTCTACAGGATACCAAATCAGGTCATCTTGGCCATTTTGGTCAGACCAGACGGGAACTTGGATCTTTTGATACTTATCCGGGACGTTTCCAAGATGAATCATCAGCTGCCCTTTTTCGGCATAGATAGCATTGGTCGCTTGATCTGCATGGGCAATAGAGGCTTGCATCCCCCATGTCGCACAAGTCAGTACTACAAATTTTTTGATCGTTTGCATAATACTCCTTTTCGTCAATTAGTAGGTCTCACCTATACTATTCGGAAAAAAATGAGAAATAGGAGAAAATAGCAAAAAATGTTTGGATTCTACTGAAAATAGGAGACTTTTGCTGAAATCATTAGAATAAAACGAACGATTATGATATAATTTAATAAAATAATTCGCAAAAGAGGTTCGAGATGAAACTTTTGGTTGTTGGATCTGGCGGTCGTGAGCATGCGATTGCTAAGAAATTGTTGGAGTCTAAAGACGTTGAGCAGGTTTTTGTGGCTCCTGGTAATGACGGGATGCGATTAGATGGTCTGGATTTGATCAATATCGGAATTTCCGAACATTCTAAGCTGATTGACTTCGCAAAAGCGAACGATATTGCTTGGACCTTTATCGGCCCAGATGATGCCCTTGCAGCTGGAATCGTGGATGATTTCAATGCAGCTGGTCTCAAGGCTTTTGGTCCGACCAAGGCTGCGGCTGAGCTGGAGTGGTCTAAGGATTTTGCTAAGGAAATCATGGTCAAATACGACGTTCCGACAGCAGCCTATGGCACATTTTCAGATTTCGAGGAAGCCAAGGCCTACATCGAGGAAAAAGGTGCTCCAATCGTCGTCAAGGCAGACGGCTTGGCCCTAGGTAAAGGTGTCGTCGTTGCTGAGACGGTTGAGCAAGCCGTCGAAGCTGCTCACGAGATGCTTTTGGACAATAAATTCGGTGATTCAGGTGCGCGTGTGGTCATCGAGGAATTCCTTGACGGGGAAGAGTTTTCTCTCTTTGCCTTTGTCAATGGGGACAAGTTCTACATCATGCCAACGGCTCAGGACCACAAACGTGCTTATGATGGCGACAAGGGTCCTAACACTGGTGGGATGGGTGCCTATGCGCCAGTTCCTCACTTGCCACAGAGCGTGGTTGACACAGCGGTTGACACCATTGTCAAGCCAGTTCTTGAAGGCATGATCAAAGAAGGGCGTCCGTACCTTGGTGTCCTTTACGCGGGGCTAATCTTGACAGCTGATGGACCGAAAGTCATCGAGTTCAACTCTCGTTTTGGAGATCCTGAAACGCAAATCATCTTGCCTCGTTTGACATCTGACTTTGCACAAAATATCACTGACATTTTGGATGGCAAAGAGCCAGCCATTACTTGGACGGACAAGGGTGTGACACTGGGTGTGGTTGTCGCATCAAACGGCTACCCACTCGCTTATGAGAAGGGTGTCAAGCTTCCAGCCAAGACAGAAGGCAACATCATCACTTACTATGCCGGTGCCAAATTCGCTGAAAATGGCCAAGACCTCCTCTCAAACGGCGGACGTGTTTACATGCTCGTCACAACAGCAGACACCGTCAAAGACGGCCAAAACATTATCTACAACGAACTCAACAAACAAAACACAGAAGGCCTGTTCTATCGTACGGATATCGGTAGCAAGGCTAATAAATAATCAGCGACCATAGGTCGTAAAAGGCGAGTGAAAGCGAGCCAAACTAAGATAATGGTCGCCGTGGTGAGAAGACCAGAACAGATCCTGTTCTGGTCGAGGGAAACTTTGAGACCTTAGGCTCAAAGTTTAGGAATGAAACCGAAGGTTTGCTTCCGTCCCCACCACCTAAGACCATTATCAAAAAAGAAAAGGAAAAATTATGACTAAACCAGTAATTTCCATTATCATGGGCTCAAAATCCGACTGGGCAACCATGCAAAAATCTGCTGAAGTCCTCGACAACTTCGGCGTCGCTTACGAAAAGAAAGTTGTTTCCGCCCACCGTACACCGGACCTCATGTTCAAACATGCCGAAGAAGCACGTAGCCGTGGCATCAAGGTCATCATCGCGGGTGCAGGTGGCGCAGCTCACTTGCCAGGGATGGTTGCTGCTAAAACAACACTTCCAGTCATCGGGGTACCCGTCAAATCTCGTGCTCTTAGCGGTGTGGATTCACTTTATTCCATCGTTCAGATGCCAGGTGGAGTGCCTGTCGCAACTATGGCGATCGGTGAAGCGGGTGCGACCAACGCTGCCCTCTTTGCCCTCCGTCTTCTTTCAGTAGAGGACCAGGCTATTGCGACAGCGTTAGCGGATTTCGCAGAAGAACAAGGAAAAATCGCAGAGGAGTCTACAAATGAGCTCAACTAAAACCATTGGTATCATCGGTGGTGGCCAGCTGGGTCAGATGATGGCTATCTCAGCTATCTACATGGGCCATAAGGTTATTACCCTTGATCCTGCAGCAGATTGCCCGGCCTCTCGTGTGTCTGAGGTCATCGTGGCACCCTACGATGATGTAGACGCCCTTCGCCAGTTGGCAGACCGCTGTGATGTTCTCACTTATGAATTTGAGAATGTCGACGCTGACGGCCTTGACGCTGTTATCAAAGACGGTCAGCTTCCACAAGGGACAGACCTGCTTCGTATCTCCCAAAACCGGATTTTTGAAAAGGACTTTTTGTCAAACAAGGCTCAAGTCACTGTGGCACCTTACAAGGTCGTGACTTCTAGCAAAGACTTGGCAGATATTGACCTGTCGAAAAACTATGTCCTCAAGACGGCGACAGGTGGCTACGATGGCCATGGTCAGAAGGTCATTCGTTCAGAAGTAGATTTGGAAGAAGCCGATGCGTTAGCTGATTCAGCAGACTGCGTTTTAGAAGAGTTCGTCAACTTTGATCTTGAAATTTCTGTCATCGTGTCTGGGAATGGTAAGGATGTGACGGTTTTCCCCGTTCAGGAAAATATCCACCGCAACAATATCCTGTCTAAGACTATCGTGCCAGCTCGTATTTCAGAAAGTCTAGCTGAAAAAGCCAAAGCCATGGCAGTACGAATCGCTGAACAACTCAACTTGTCTGGAACTCTTTGCGTGGAAATGTTTGCGACTGCTGATGACATCATCGTCAACGAAATCGCGCCACGCCCACATAACTCTGGTCACTACTCGATTGAAACCTGTGACTTCTCTCAGTTTGATACGCATATCTTGGGTGTTCTCGGAGCACCATTGCCAGACATCAAACTACATGCACCTGCTGTTATGCTTAACGTGCTCGGCCAGCATGTCGAAGCTGCTGAAACATATGTGACAGAAAATTCAAGCGCTCACCTCCACTTATATGGTAAACTAGAAGCAAAGCACAACCGCAAGATGGGACATGTGACTTTGTTTAGTGATGTGCCGGATAAGGTTGAGGAGTTTGGGAAAGGGATTGATTTTTAGGTAGTTAGAATAATGAACAGTGGGGAAATTTATGGATTTATTATTGATTGATAATTCGAATATTTTTATTGAAGTAAAAAATCTTGTAGGTCAAGATGGAAGATTTGATTATGATAAATTTGTAAAAAAATACACAAACTTTAAGAATCAGAAAAAGATTTTAGTAGGATCTACTCCTCCGAAGAGTGATGGGTTTTGGTCGACTATGAAGAGTAAAGGTTTTGATGTATATACTTATGAGCGTAAACAAAATGGAGAAAAAGCAGTTGATTCAAAAATAATTGCTAAAGGTGTATCGTTTATTGTTCAACAAGATCATTCTGCAACATTGAATCTTTTAAGCGGAGATTTTGACATGTTTCCTCTTATTGAAGAAGCTTTGGAGAAGAATTGGATAGTTAATTTATGGTCTTGGAAAGATAGTTTAAGTAACGAATACTTGGATGCTAAGGAAATTACAATTAAATATCTTGATGATGTAGCAGAAGATTTAATTTATTTTAATCGTGATATTGATGGATATTATGAAAAAGAATATTTTAGAGAAAGAGAAATACGTCTTGCAAGAGAAAAACAGGAGCGAGAATTTAATCAGGCTAAGCAGTGTGCTAAAAATAAAATCTCTAGATTATGTTATATAGATAAAAATATCTATTTGGAGCGAATTGACGAATTAGTTAAATTTGAACAAATTTCAGAAATTAATAGGATCGTTTCTGTTGCTAAATCGGAAGATTTAAATCTGCAAAACGAAACAATAGAAAAAGAGAATGAACAGAAAAGACTTGCTAAAGAAGCTAAAAGACAAGCACGGAAAGAAATGTTGAGACGAAATTGGAGCTTGATTGCGACTGGATCGGCTACATTTGCTGGATTTATTGTTTATACTATTAAAAAAATAAAAAAATAATATACCTTTATCAATAAATATAATTGTATCAGTAGATACAAAGTATATAGAAAGGAAGTATGACTATGATTCAACTCATTGTCAACGCATTTATCGAAAAAGACAAGACAGGAGCAGTGGTCGAAGTCTTGTATGCTAGTAGCGATCACGAAAAAGTGAAAGCTAAGTATGAAGAACTAGTTGCACAATATCCTGAAAACTATTTAGCTATCTATGATTTACCGTTAGATACAGATTTGAACACACTGGATCATTATCCATCTGTGTGGATTGGGGAAGAGGAATTTGAGTAACATGACAAGAGTCTCTCGATATTTAATTATATCCGAAAAAAATAAATCAAATAAAATACTTCACGCTGAATCAGAAGAAATAATATGTTCAATTAATAAATCTACAGAGTTAGATTGTGAATCAGAATTTATTTCTGTTGACTCGAAAAAATTTAAATATAATTTGAAATCAATTAAATTTGAAAACCAAACTAGGGATAAAAGGTTCTTTATCTTAGTTTTCCACTTGGATAATGAAAGTGACATTAAACAATTTGAATTTTTAGATAGTGAAATTCGTAATTTTATAGAATCTTATTCTGATTTAGAAATGTTTATACTAGAAGATGCTATATCTCAGTACTATAGCAAAGAAGCTTATGAGTTGATTCATATTATTGAAAACAAGACACGAGCGTTAATTTCAGAAGTGATGTTTTTAAAATCAGAGACACAGGCTTGGGAACATCCGTTAACAAAGAATTTATCAATTAGAGATACAGGAAAATCAAACAATAAAAAATATAAGCCATTAGATGGTAAATATTTTAGTGATTTGACAACAATGTTGTTTACGATTTTTGATGATAAAAAAGATGATCGAAAAGATAATTTTAATAGTAATCTTAAATATTTTGACAATCTTATTCAGGAAGAGTTTTCTGATTCATCTACTACAAAAATCGAAGAGTTACGAATAGCATTTGAAGAAATTAAGAAAACAGCTCCTCGCTCTATATGGGATAGATATATTGCTGGTAGTTTAAAAGACAGTGAGAAACTGTTCAATAGTTTGAATACTGTACTTAAACAACTTGAAGCTCCTAGAAATGACATTGCACATAATACTGTTTTTCGTAAAGAAAGCTATACATCTTTAAGGCGAGATGTCGAAAAAGTAGTCTTACAGATTGATAAAGCGATTGAGGAATTTGAAAATAGGTCAATTTCTAAGTATTCTAAAGAAGAAGAAAAGGAAGTACTAGATATTTTAGACAATTCTTCAATTGAAGAGATTGTTGGAGAAGAGACATTAGATGATGATTTAACTGTAATTGTACCAGCACAAGAGGAGGGATTCCAACAAGTTTTCTTAAAAGAAAATGAATGGTATGATATTCGTATCGGAAAAAGAAGAACTAAGATAAGATATATTGCGGGATATGAAGTAAAACCAAGAAGTGGTATTCAATATATTGCAAAAGTTAAGGATATTATTCCATCTGAAAATTATTTTGGATATTGGAGGGTGATATTTGATGGGGAACCCCAAAAATATGATCATTTGATTCCTTTGGGTAATACATATCCACCTCAGAATATAAGATATACAACGAAACGAGAATTAGACGAAGTAGCTGAAAATAATGAAACGTTGGAGAAAATTTTTAATAATCCATATTAAATTGAAAGTGATGCATAAATAGAAAAATAAATATGTTTATGAGTCGTAATAAAAATATTTTAATTCTTTTATAAATATAAAAAAAGAAACGGCGATATAATATTCTTAAAACGGAATATAGACTACTAACTAGGTTAATTACTATGATACAACTCATTATCATCACATTTATTGAAAAACATCAAGTGAAGTCAGTCTAGCACTACTGTGAATTGATTGTTTTTTATATATTAAAGGTAATAGGAAAATTTGAAATGGGAATTGATTTTGCAAAGCAGTTAAAAGAAAAGACGAAAGTATTATCAAAAGATCCGATTGAAATTTATGAGGATTTAGATAGAAGTGCGTCAGTAGGGCCATTACGTCCAGTTCAAACCAACATATTAACAGAATGGTATAAAAATAGGAAAGATAATAGTGAATTAATAATAAAGTTACCTACAGGTGCGGGTAAAACATTAATTGGATTGTTAATTTTGAAATCAAAATTAAATGCAGGTTTGGGACCATGTCTATACGTTTGTCCTAATAATTATCTAGCTAATCAAGCAAGATTAGAGGCAGAAAGATTTGGGATTGATATTTGTATTTTTAAAGATACAAAAATACCTAGAGAATTTATAGAAGGGAAAGCTATTTTAATAACAACAGCTCATAAATTTTTTAATGGTATGACTGTATTTGGGGCAGATGCACGTTACACAGAAATTGGCACTATTATATTAGACGACTCTCATGCGTGTATTGATGTTGTCAATAATGCTTTTAGCATTACCCTGAGGGAAAATACAGAGGCTTATCAAGAAATGTTAAGCCTATTTACACCTGATTTAAAACGGCAAGGTGAAGGAAGCTTTCTTGATCTTTGTAAAAAAGATTATGACACTCTGATGCAGATTCCGTATTGGAGTTGGATGAATAAAAGTTCTGAAGTGCTTGAAATTTTGGTCAATCATAAAGATATAGATGAAATTAAATTTTCATGGAATCTTTTAAAGGATATTATTCCTAAGTGTAAGGCATTTATCACAGGACAATTACTTGAGATAACACCCTACTATATTCCAATTGAGAAGTTTCCAGCATTTCAAAAGGCTAAAAATAAAATACTTATGTCAGCGACTACGCAAAATGATGCTTTTTTGATTCAAGGATTAGGTTTTCAAAAAGAAACTGTATCTAACCCGTTAGTAGATGAGTCTTTAAAATGGTCAGGCGAAAAGATGCTTATTATCCCTGAACTGGTAAATTCGGATCCTATTTTTTCTGAGAATTTAAGAAGTTATTTTGCTAAATTAGAGTATCCGTTTGGAGCATTAGCTGTAGTTCCATCGAATAATAAATCAAAAGTTTATACAGCAAACGGAGCTGAGTTGATAAGTCAAGAAGAATTACTTGATAGAGTTAACTTTCTAAAAAGTAACAATTTCAAAGATAAAGTTCGGTTAACTGTAATTAGCAATAAGTATGATGGGATTGATTTAGCAGATTCTGCATGTAGATTATTGATATTGGATTCGCTTCCGTATTTTGAGAATCTCAGTGATAGTTATGAGGAAAGAGTTCGGCCCAGTGGTGATCTTATACAAAAGAAACTAGCACAAAAGATTGAACAAGGACTAGGACGAAGTGTTCGTGGTGAAAAGGACTATAGTGTTATAGTTTTAATGGGTAATGATTTAGTTGATTTCATTACTAATACTAAAACTAAAGAATATTTCTCAGCAGAGACTCAGCAACAAATTGAAATCGGAAAAATAATTATGTCCTTAAGTAAGGATGAAAGTTTTAGTTCTGACTCTGAGTTAAAAAAACATATTATATCAGTTATTAACCAATCCCTTAAGCGTGATGTAGGGTGGAAGGAATATTATCGTGAATCCATGGATAAAATAGAATCTATTCAATCGAATACAGAAGATTATTTTGATTTGATGGAGCTGGAATATGACGCTGAGAGAGAATTTTATAGAGATAATTATCTAGAAGCAATATCAACAATTCAAACTCTAATTGACAAAGTATTGGATCAATCTGAGAAAGGGTGGTATCTTCAATCTAAAGCAAGATTTGAATATAATCTAAACAAGACAAACTCAATTGCGATTCAGAAAGTTGCTCATAAATATAATAACGGCTTGTTATTACCTAATGAGATAATAAATTACGAAAAATTAGAATATATTGATGGTAACAGAAATCAAGAAATTCTTAATCAGATAAAAATGTATAGAACTCACGATAAATTATTAAGAGAAGTTCAGACAAAATTAGACTATTTGAGTTTTGGACAAAAAGCAGAAAAATTTGAGAATTCATTAGATTTTATTGGAAGGTTATTGGGCTATGTAACGGATAGGCCTGATAAAAAAATACGAAAAGGCCCAGATAATTTGTGGTGTGTTCGAAGTAATGAATTTTTCTTATTTGAATGTAAATCAGAAATAAAGGAAAATCGCGATTGCCTTAACAAAACAGAAGTAGGACAATTTAATAACCATTGTGGTTGGTTTGAAGAGCAGTATGGAAAACAAGTTTCGGTTCGAAGATTTATATTGAGTCCAACGCTTAAAATCTCGTATGAAAGTAATTTTACTCACGATGTTCAAATCATCCGAAAAGGGAAACTTGAGCAATTAAAGCAGAACATATTGAGTTTTATAAAAGAATTGTCTAAATATAATGTCTTGGAGTTACATATAGATACTATAGATCAACTTTTGGTAACCCACAAATTAAAAACAGACAATTTTTCAGAACTATATTCTGAAGAATATAGGAAGATAAAATAAAGAATTTAAAAGATACAAAAGAACAAAGGCCTCGCATTTTTTACTGAATATATGCTACGGTCTTCCTTTAACTGAAACTTTAAACAAAAGAAAGGAGAAGAGGGCAAGTTTAAGAATTTAAACTTGGGTTAAAATCGTGGGAGAAAAGATAGACTTCTTAGTGTGTAAGCACAATATGGCAGTCTCCTATTTTCTCTCGCTTTCTAGACACTCTCTGTATCAGGATCATGATCGAACGTTACTCTCGCCCTGAAATGGCGAACATTTGGACTGAAGAAAATAAATACCGTGCTTGGCTTGAGGTGGAAATCTTGGCTGACGAAGCATGGGCTGAGTTGGGAGAAATCCCTAAGGAAGATGTGGCTTTGATTCGTGAAAAAGCGGACTTTGACATCGAACGTATTTTGGAAATCGAGCAGCAAACTCGTCACGATGTGGTTGCCTTCACACGTGCGGTTTCTGAGACTCTTGGTGAAGAACGCAAGTGGGTTCACTATGGTTTGACTTCTACTGACGTGGTAGATACGGCCTATGGTTACCTCTACAAACAAGCTAACGACATCATCCGCAAGGACCTTGAAAACTTCCTCAACATCATCGCTGACAAAGCGAAAGAACACAAGTTCACTATCATGATGGGTCGTACTCATGGTGTGCATGCTGAGCCGACAACTTTTGGTCTTAAATTGGCGACTTGGTACAGCGAAATGAAACGGAACATCGAGCGTTTCGAGCATGCGGCTGCTGGCGTGGAAGCTGGTAAGATTTCTGGTGCGGTTGGTAACTTTGCCAACATCCCACCATTCGTTGAAAAATACGTCTGCGATAAATTGGGTATCCGTGCTCAAGAAATCTCTACACAGGTCCTTCCTCGTGACCTTCACGCTGAGTACTTTGCAGTTCTTGCTAGCATCGCAACTTCTATCGAGCGGATGGCGACTGAAATCCGTGGTCTTCAAAAATCTGAACAACGGGAAGTGGAAGAGTTCTTTGCCAAAGGTCAAAAAGGATCTTCAGCAATGCCTCACAAACGCAACCCAATCGGTTCTGAAAATATGACAGGTCTTGCGCGTGTTATCCGTGGTCACATGGTAACAGCTTATGAAAACGTAGCCCTTTGGCACGAACGTGATATCTCTCACTCATCAGCTGAGCGTATCATCGCACCAGATACAACGATCTTGATTGACTACATGCTCAACCGTTTCGGAAACATCGTTAAGAACTTGACGGTCTTCCCTGAAAATATGATTCGCAACATGAACTCTACATTTGGTTTGATCTTCAGCCAACGTGCGATGTTGACTTTGATTGAAAAAGGGATGACACGTGAGCAAGCTTACGACCTTGTTCAACCGAAGACTGCCCAATCATGGGATAACCAAGTAGACTTCAAACCACTTCTTGAAGCTGATCCAGAAGTGACTTCACGCCTCACTCAAGAAGAAATCGACGAAATCTTCAACCCAAGCTACTACACCAAACGGGTGGATGAAATTTTTGAACGCATCGGTTTGGGTGACTAATCGCAACGAAAAACGGGAATTTGAAAAATAGACGAAAAGAAGCAGAGGAACCTGCTTCTTTTTTAAACTTTTTATAGCTAAACTATCACTAATTATATATATTTTTATAGAGGGCTTTTGAAATCGCTTTCAACGTGTTATACTGAACCTATAAAAAAAGACCGAGGTGTCTCAGTCTTTTTGGTTCTTAGTGATCGCGACTACAGGAGATGAATTTAATCTTGTAGTAGTCTCCGCGTTTATAGGTTTCCGTGTATTCAAGGATTTGGCCAGTCGCTTCTAGCTTGGTCGTCTTCACTTGTTTGACTGTTGGGAAATTTTCGTCGATCTTCAATACTTTAGCAATCTTGCTTGGTGTAGGAAAGACGATTTCGTTGACTTCTTCGAAGTGCTCATCATTCATATGAATGTGGTAGTCTTCTTTGAAGCGATCATAGATAGAGCTATAGTATTCCAAATTTGGATAGTTTGGATTGATGTATTGTTCAGGAATATAGGTTTGGTGGAAGATATAGGTATCATCCCCTGTCTGGCGAGTCCGTTCGATCTTATAGTAGAATTGCGTTGGGTTGAGGCCTAGTTTGTCTAGGATGCTTAAGGTATTTCCACGTTTAATAGAGAGAACTTTGACTTTGGCCTTTTGGATTGGGAAGGTTTCAACATCTGAAAATTCAACCAGTTTGTGTTTTCGAGCACGAGAAACAAAGGTCCCTTTTCCTTGCTGGCGGACAATGTAGCCATCAGCAGCGAGGTCGTTCAAAGCACGGACAACGGTGATAGAGCTGACATCATAAATTTTAATGAGTTCAGCTTCAGTATAAAATTTATCTCCATTTTCAAATTTTCCTGAGATAATTTGTTGCTTCAATTCATCTTTGATGTGTTGGTACTTTGGAATTGCCATAGTGCTACCTCTCTTTAGATTTCTCTTATTTAACCCTATTTTAACATATTTTTTATAAAAGTGTTGACATTTTTAAAATAATTTATTATATTAATAAATGAAAAGGGTTACATATAAGAAAGGGGGGCGTTTATGGGAGTTTTTGAGATTCGCGATGCTTTCTATTTAAAAGGTCAACCCTTCAAGATTTTGTCCGGAGCGATCCATTATTTCCGAATTGACCCAGCAGACTGGTATCATTCCTTGTATAATCTAAAGGCTTTGGGTTTTAACACGGTTGAGACCTATGTCCCTTGGAATGCGCATGAACCCCGCAAAGGGCAGTTTGACTTTAGTGGTCGATTGGATCTAGAGCGTTTCATTCAAACAGCCCAGTCCCTAGGACTTTACATGATTGTAAGGCCGTCGCCCTTTATCTGTGCAGAGTGGGAATTTGGTGGATTACCAGCCTGGCTCTTGGAAGAAGACCTGCGAATCCGCTCATCAGACCCAGCCTTTATCGAAGCGGTGGATCGTTATTATGATCGCTTGCTTGGGTTGTTGACACCCTACCAAGTGGATCAGGGTGGTCCAATCCTCATGATGCAGGTGGAAAATGAGTACGGCTCTTATGGAGAGGATAAGGATTATCTTCGTGCCATTCGGGATTTGATGAAGGAAAAAGGCGTGACCTGTCCTCTCTTTACATCAGATGGACCATGGCGAGCAACGCTAAGAACAGGAACCTTGATCGAAGAAGACCTCTTTGTGACGGGAAACTTCGGTTCCAAAGCAGCCTATAACTTCGGTCAGATGCAAGAATTCTTTGACGAATACGGCAAGAAATGGCCCTTGATGTGTATGGAATTCTGGGATGGCTGGTTTACCCGCTGGAAGGAACCCGTGATTCAAAGGGACCCAGAGGAGTTGGCAGAAGCTGTCCATGAGGTCTTGGAGCTCGGCTCCATCAATCTCTATATGTTTCATGGCGGGACCAATTTCGGCTTTATGAATGGTTGCTCAGCTCGGGGAACGCTAGACTTGCCACAGGTGACGTCCTATGACTATGGGGCTTTGCTCAATGAGCAGGGCAATC
>CAUUTJ010000027.1:0-20956 GCA_963548045.1 uncultured Streptococcus sp. | reverse complement strand
TCCGTCCCTCTGAAAGAGGCAAGGGTTATGCCAAGGAAGCTCTCCGTCAAGGTCTACGAGTAGCTAAAGAAAAGAACATTCATCGTGCTCTGGTGACATGTAGCACGGAAAATCCGGCTAGTCGAGCTGTTATCTTAGCTAATGGCGGTCAATTTGAAGATGTTCGAAATGGAACAGAGCGGTATTGGATAGAGGTGGAGTAGAAGGATGACATGGAATACACCAAAACCAGGCGAGTGGAAGAGTGAGGAGCTCAGCCAAGGGCGCATCATTGATTACAAGGCTTTTAACTTTGTCGATGGCGAAGGGGTGCGCAACTCCCTTTATGTGGCAGGCTGCATGTTTCACTGTGAGGGCTGTTACAATGTAGCGACCTGGTCATTTAATGCAGGTATTCCCTACACCAAAGAGTTAGAAGAGCAAATCATGGAGGATTTGGCCCAACCCTATGTCCAGGGCTTGACCCTGCTTGGTGGGGAACCCTTTCTTAACACTGGCATCCTTCTGCCCTTGGTCAAGCGCATGAGAAAAGAGCTGCCCGACAAAGATATCTGGTCTTGGACCGGCTACACCTGGGAAGAAATGATGCTAGAGACACCAGACAAACTAGAGCTTCTCTCACTGATTGATATTCTGGTGGATGGGCGCTATGATAAGAGCAAACGTAACCTCATGTTGCAGTTCCGTGGCTCTTCTAATCAACGGATCATTGATGTCCAAAAATCCCTCAAAGAAGGAAAAGTCGTCATCTGGGACAAGCTCAATGACGGCAAGGAAAGTTTTGAGCGGGTCAAACGGGATGATCTTTTGTAGATCTTCAAAAACCGAGTTTTTCACTCGGTTCAGATTGAAGACAAAGTCATCTTAGAAACTTTCCTTAGGTGAGTACGGACGTCAGCGAACTTCGAAGAAGTTCCATGACTTAGTTTTGAACCTAAAGTTTCAAAACTCCCGAGTGCTAGAAACAATAGTGTTTCTAGCACTTTTCTCACGGCGGAAAGTTTCAGTAGATGATTGAATGAGCCTAAAAAGTATCTCATTTTAATTTGTTAGGCATTCATTAACTTGTTTGATGTAAAAAACAGCTTGTTTACATTCTCAAACCGGGTTTTTCACCCGGTTTTTGGATTTTCTGCATAAGTATACAAGGGATTTTGCTTATTTCAGAAAACGCTTACTTTTCAAATGTCCATAATGGACAAAAAAGTGATAATTAATGCATTTTTTGCTAAAAATATGTTACAATAAATATAATTAGGACTAATTGGAGGTATTTATGTCACAAAGGAGACGGAGTCGTCATTCAGAGCATAAGTGGGGGCAATTGCGAATCGTTAATTCCGTATTGCTTATTTTTTTGCTTATGACCGCGAGTTGGGCGACTTATATCATGTTGGCCAATAATATCTTGGCTTTTCGCTATGTTAATGTTCTCGTGATGGTACTACTAGCTGTTCTCTTGCTCTTGTCAGCTTGGTTTGTGATCAAAAATCAGGCCAAAAAGACAACTTTGGTCCTGCTTCTTGTCGGCTTATTGGCTAGTTCAGGAGTTTTGTTTGCTAGTCAACAGCTGCTAAATCTGACGAGCAATGTCAATGGCCATTCTAACTATACAGAGTTTGAGATGGCTGTCTATGTCAAGAAAGACAGTGACATCAAAGACATCAAAGAAATCAAGGAAGTGGTGGCACCAAAGGGCAACAATAATGAAGCCAATCTCACGGCCCTCTTGGACAATATCAAAAAGACCAAGGGTCAGGAAATTTCTGTAGTGGATGCACCGACTTATCTAGATGCCTATAAGAGCCTGCAAGAAGGGAATGCTTCTGCCATGGTGCTCAACAGTACCTTTGAAGATACTATCGCTGCTGAAGATGCCGACTATGCGAAGAAGTTGAAGAAAATCTATTCCTACAAGATTCGAAAAGAAGTGGCAGCAACGAGCAAGGTGTCTGCCAATGCGGATGTCTTTAACATCTATGTCAGCGGGATCGATACCTATGGCCCAGTAACTTCGGTTTCTCGATCAGATGTCAATATCATCATGACCGTCAATCGGAAGACCAAGCAAGTTCTGTTGACAACGACGCCGCGGGATGCCTATGTACCGATTGCAGATGGTGGTAACAACCAAAATGATAAGTTGACCCATGCGGGGATCTACGGAGTGGATGCTTCGATCCATACCCTTGAGAATCTCTATGATATCAAGCTCAACTACTACGTTCGTCTCAATTTCACCTCCTTCCTCAAGTTGATTGACCTTCTAGGGGGAATCGATGTGGAAAATGACCAAGAATTTACGAGCCTGCACGGGAAGTTCCATTTCCCAGTTGGAAAGGTTCATTTGAATTCAGAGCAAGCCCTCGGTTTTGTCCGAGAACGCTACTCTCTCCAAGGTGGCGACAATGACCGTGGGAAAAACCAAGAAAAAGTCATTGCGGCCATTATCAAAAAGTTGACCTCTACCAAGGTCTTAAGCAACTACAATGAGATTATCGGAAACCTCCAAGATTCTGTCCAAACCAATATGCAGTTGCCGACTATGATGAACTTGATCAATACCCAGTTAGAAACGGGTGGTTCTTATGAGGTGACTTCTCAAGCGATCACCGGTCAAGGACGAAATGACTTGCCGTCTTATGCTATGCCTGGTTACAATCTCTATGTAATGGAGTTGGATCAAGCCAGCTTGACCAAGGCAAAGGAAACCATTCAAAAAGTAATGGAAGGAAAAGAAAAATGATTGATATCCACTCGCACATCGTCTTTGATGTGGATGATGGACCAAAGACAAGAGAAGATACGCGTTCCTTATTGGAAGAAAGCTATCGCCAAGGGGTGCGGACCATTATCTCCACTTCTCATCGTCGCAAGGGGATGTTTGAAACCCCCGAAGAAAAGATTTCTGAAAATTTTCAAGAAGTGAAAAAAATTGCGGCAGAGGTCGCGCCAGATTTAACGATTCATTACGGGGCAGAGATCTACTTTACCAATGATGTCTTGAAAAAACTGGAAGAAAAGATCATTCCACGTTTGGCAGATACGCGCTTTGCTCTGATTGAATTCAGCATGGGAACACCTTACAAGGAGATTCATACGGCCTTGGACCGTTTGCTCCATCTAGGTGTGACACCGGTGGTGGCCCATATCGAGCGCTACAAGTGCTTGGAGAAAAATGAGGAGCGCGTGCAAGAGATGATTGACATGGGCTGCTACATGCAGATTAATAGTTCCAGTGTTCTCAAGCCTCGCCTCTTTGGGGATGAGCAAAAACAACTCAAAAAACGAGCTCGCTACTTCTTAGAAAAAGACTTAGTGCACTTTGTGGCCAGTGATATGCACAATGTGGATAAACGACCGCCTTATATGGCAGAAGCCTATCGTTTGATCAAGGAAGAATACGGAGAACAACGAGCACAAGCTCTCTTTGTCAGCAATCAAGAACTCTTGTTAGCGGATGAATTAATCTAACCAGGAAACAGGTGGAGAGATCCACATGAAGGAGTAATTAGGAAATGAACAATCAAGAAAATCAAGCAGTGGAAATTGATGTTTTCGCTATGCTGAAGACCCTATGGAAACGCAAGTTTTCGATCGTTTTGGTCGCTCTTGTCTTTGCCATCGCAGCATTTGGCTACAGTGCCTTTTTAGCCAAGAAAGAATACCAAAGTACTAGCCGGATCTATGTGGTCAGCCGTCAAAACCAAGACAACAATGCCTTGACAAACTCTGATTTGCAGGCGGGTTCTTACTTGGTTAAGGACTACCGTGAGATCATTCTTTCTCAAAATGTCTTGAGCCAAGCCATCGAAGAATTGAAACTCGATATGACACCTGCTGAGTTGTCGAAAAAGATCAGTGTATCCGTTCCGACAGATACTCGTATCCTTTCGATCACGGCTAAGGACGGAGATCCAAAAGAAGCAGCCCGCATTGCCAACGGCCTTCGGAATGTAGCAGCTGAAAAGATCATTGCTGTGACCAAGGTGTCAGATGTTACGACCTTGGATGAAGCAGAAGTGCCTCAATCACCTTCTTCACCAAATATCCGACGCAATGTCCTTCTTGGCTTTATTGCTGGAGCTGGTTTGATGGTGGTTCTCATGGTCGTAGTAGAAGTCTTGGACGATCGTGTCAAGAGACCAGAAGATATCGAAGAGTTGATGGGCTTAACCTTGCTTGGTATTGTGCCAGATATTAAGAAACTGTAGACTGGGGATCGCATGAATACGTTAGAAATTTCAAAAAATAAATTACAAGAAATTCGGAAGGCAGAAGAGTACTTCAATGCCCTAGCGACGAATATCCAATTGAGTGGGGTGGACTTAAAAGTCATCGCCATCTCATCTGTTCAAGAAAATGAAGGGAAATCAACCACTTCAACCAACTTGGCCGTTGCCTTTGCGCGTGCGGGTTACAAGACCCTCTTGGTCGACTGCGATATCCGGAACTCTGTCATGACAGGGGTTTTCCGTAGCCGGGATAAGATCCAAGGCTTGACCGACTTCTTATCTGGTCGTAGCCAATTGGACCAAATCTTGTATGCGACTGATTTTCCAAACTTGGATATCATCGAGTCTGGACAGGTCGCGCCAAACCCAACAGGTCTCTTGCAAAGCAAGAACTTCACTGTGATGATGGATGCCCTGCGTGAGCATTTTGACTATATCATTGTCGATACGCCTCCAATCGGGGTCGTGATCGATGCGGCCATTATCGCCCAACGCTGTGATGGAACTGTCTTGATCACAGAATCTGGTGCCAATGGACGCAAGGCTGTCCAAAAGGCTAAGGACCAATTAGAACAAACAGGCACACCTTTCTTGGGAGTGGTGCTCAATAAATTTAACATTAAAGCTGCTGAGTATGGTTCATATGGTGGATATGGATCTTACGGAGAGTACGGGAAAAAGTAAAGAATAGGATTGAGGGAAAATGGGAGAAGAAAGAATCGAACTGGAAAAACTAAATATTGTTCTCTTTCAAAGTTTAGCTGTCCTATTTTCGGCTTACATTGTGAGTCTTTTTAAGGATGCAGAATACACGTCGCAGACAATTGCCATTCTCTATCTCTTGCATTTTGTAGCCTTTTACATTAGCAATATTGCCTATCGTTTTTACAGCAGAGGCTATCTAGATGAGCTCTTTCAGGTCTTGAAATACAATGTATTTTTCGCTGTTGGGATCACCTTTACCTCTTTTATGCTCGATGGGGTCTTTTCCATCTCTCGTCGGGGGATGATCTACTTCTTTCTTTTCAATACGTTTTCCGTCTATATCATGGATCTCTTGCTCAAGAGATACCGGAAGTCTGTTTCGCCACGACGGAAAAGTTCGCGAAAGATTTTCTTGATCACAGCGACCAGTCGGATGGAAAAGGTATTTGATATTCTGCATTCACCTAGCCTCTATCATGGGGAACTGATTGGTGTCACTGTCATGGATGATACGGATTTTACCCATTCGGGTGTACGGGTGGTGCAGCCGGATCAAATGATGAACTTTGTGACCAAGGAAGTGGTGGATGAAGTGTTTATCAATCTGCCAAGTGAGGACTACAATATTAGTGATTTCGTCTCGGAGTTTGAGAGTATGGGGATCGATGTATCGGTCAATCTCAATGCCTTTAACTTCGCTTCCTTGGGCAATAAACGGGTTCGAGAAGTCGGGGGACTAAGTGTCGTCACTTTCTCAACCAATTTCTACAAACCGAGTCACGTATTTGCCAAACGTCTCTTGGACATTGCAGGAGCCCTCTTTGGTCTCTTGATTTGTGGACTAGTGAGTATCGTTTTGGTCCCTCTAATCCGCAAAGATGGTGGACCTGCTTTCTTTGTACAGAAACGGGTCGGAAAGAATGGACGGTATTTTAACTTCTATAAATTCCGCTCCATGCGCGTGGATGCCGAAGAGATTAAAAAAGATCTGATGGCACAAAATACCATGACTGGTGGGATGTTTAAGATGGAAAACGATCCACGGGTAACACCAATCGGACGCTTTATCCGTAAGACCAGTCTGGATGAATTGCCACAATTTTACAATGTTCTGATCGGCGATATGAGTCTAGTCGGAACTCGTCCTCCAACGGTAGACGAATACCAAGACTATACGCCAGCCCAAAAACGCCGCCTCAGTTTCAAGCCAGGGATTACAGGCCTTTGGCAAGTGAGCGGACGCAGTGAGATTACAGATTTTGACGAAGTGGTCAAACTCGACGTTGCATACATGGATGGTTGGACGATCTGGAGAGATATTCAGATCCTGCTCAAGACCGTGAAGGTTGTACTTAGAAAAGAAGGAGCGAAGTAGGAAAATGCCTACTTCGTCCTTTCCATGTTAGGAGAAAAATGACACAATCAATTTATATCGTTGGTTCCAAAGGGATTCCAGCAAAATATGGTGGTTTTGAGACCTTTGTTGAAAAGTTGACAGAATTCCAACAAGATAAAGATATCCAGTATTATGTAGCTTGTATGCGGGAGAATTCAGCCAAATCAGGGATTACTGCAGATACTTTTGAACATAACGGTGCAATTTGCTACAACATTGATGTCCCTAATATTGGTCCTGCACGTGCCATTGCTTACGATATTGCAGCACTTAATAAGGCGATTGAAATCGCAAAGGAAAACAAGGACCAGGCACCAATCTTTTATGTCTTGGCTTGTCGGATTGGTCCCTTTATTTCAAGGATAAAAAAGAAAATCAAGGCTATCGGAGGAACTCTGATGGTCAATCCGGATGGTCATGAGTGGCTTCGTGCCAAGTGGAGTCTTCCAGTTCGTAAATACTGGAAATTTTCTGAACAACTCATGGTCAAACATGCTGATCTTCTGATCTGTGACAGCAAGAATATCGAAGCCTATATTCAGAAGGATTACGCTAAGTATCAACCGCAGACGACCTATATCGCCTATGGAACGGATACAAGCAAGTCTATCCTGAACAAAGAGGACGAGAAAGTCCGGACTTGGTTTGCGGATAAGCAAGTATCTGAAGGAAATTACTACCTTGTTGTGGGACGTTTTGTACCAGAAAACAACTATGAGGCCATGATTCGTGGCTTTATGAAGTCAAACTCCCAAAAAGATTTTATCCTGATTACCAATGTAGAGCAAAACAAGTTCTATGAACAGTTGCGTAAAGATACAGGATTTGATCAAGACCCTCGAGTGAAGTTTGTCGGAACTGTTTATGATCAAGAATTGCTCAAATACATTCGTGAACATGCCTTCGCTTATTTCCATGGTCATGAGGTAGGTGGTACTAATCCATCCCTTCTTGAGGCGCTCGAGTCTACTAAACTCAACCTCTTGTTAGATGTTGGCTTTAACCGTGAAGTCGGTGAAGATGGTGCTCTCTATTGGAAGAAAGATCAATTGGCACATGTCATTAATCAGGCTGAACAATTGGATGAACAAGCTATCGAAGATCTTAATCAACAATCAAGTCAACGGATTGCGGATGCTTTCACTTGGGAAAAGATTGTCACAGACTACGAGAAAGTATTTAAAGGTTAGAAATGCAGAAAATATTATATCTTCACGCTGGTGCCGAAATGTATGGTGCTGACAAGGTGTTGTTGGAGCTTATTAAGGGTTTGGATAAAAATGCTTTTGAAGCACACGTTATTTTACCCAACGACGGTGTCTTAGTGGGTGCTTTAGAAGAGGTCGGTGCAAAGGTTAAAGTTATTTATTACCCAATTTTGCGCCGGAAATATTTTAATCCAAAAGGGATTCTTGAGTACTTTGGCTCCTATAACCGTTACTCCAAACAAATTGCTCAGTATGCTAAAGAGAATGGGATTACTCTCATTCACAACAATACAACTGCGGTACTTGAGGGCATTTACCTCAAGCGGAAGTTAAAACTTCCTTTGATTTGGCATGTGCATGAAATTATCGTCAAACCAAAAGCCATTTCAGATTTTATCAACTTTTTGATGGGGCGCTATGCGGATACGATTGTGACAGTTTCAAATGCTGTAGCCGACCACGTGAAGCAGTCTCGCTTTGTAAAAGATGATCAAGTTCAAGTCATCTATAATGGTGTTGACAATGCCGTCTATCATGAAATGGATGCTAGTACAGTCCGTGACCAGTTTGGTATCGCACAGGATGCGCTTGTCATCGGTATGGTTGGTCGAGTGAATGCATGGAAAGGTCAAGGCGACTTCTTAGAAGCTGTGACTCCAATCTTAAAAGCTAATCCAAAGGCAGTAGCCTTTTTGGCAGGAAGTGCATTTGAAGGTGAAGAGTGGCGCGTGGATGAGTTGGAGAAGGGTATATCAGACTCACCAGTAGCTGGACAAATCAAACGAATTGATTATTATAGCAAGACGACAGAGCTCTATAATATGTTTGATATCTTTATCCTGCCAAGTACCAATCCAGATCCACTGCCAACAGTCGTATTAGAAGCCATGGCTTGTGGCAAGCCTGTAATCGGCTACCGTCATGGTGGTGTTTGTGAAATGGTCAAGGAGGGCGAAAACGGTCTTCTTGCTACTCCAAATGAGCCTACAGAATTGTCGAAGGCTATCCAAGAATTAGCAGAGAATACTGAGAAGAGAAAACAATTTGGTGAAGCATCTGTCAAACGCCAAAAAGAACTCTTCTCATTACAAAGTTATATTCGGAATTTTTCGGAACTGTATAAGAGATACTAAGAAATCGAATTCACTGAAAATAGAACTATTTTCGATCTGATTTAAAGATTTACTATCATTTTTAAATGTTGGAAAGTCAGTTAAATCAGAGTTAGAGAGATGTAGAGTATAATAAGGGCTTAGGTAAAGAATCTATGGAATCACTTTTAACTGTCGTCATTCCAATATATAATGTTGAAAAATATTTAAAACGCTGTATTGAGAGTATCCTTGTTCAAGAGTGGAAGAACTATGACATCTTACTTGTAGATGACGGAAGTACGGATAACTCTCCTCGAATTTGTGATGACTATGCTGAAGCGTATGACTTTATCTCAGTTATTCATAAGGAGAATGGTGGACTTTCTGAAGCTCGCAACACTGGTATTTCACATGCTAAGGGAGAATATGTTTATTTTCCTGATTCAGATGATTGGCTTGAATCAGATACCTTTATAGCGTTAGCAGAAGCGTTAGAATCTCAAGAGTTTGATATTATTTCTTTTAATCGTGAGTTTGTGAAGGGTGAAGAAGATGCTATTGTTTCAGAACCAGAAGTGACTCAAGTATTTGAAGGTAAAGATGCCTTTGTTCAAATGCTGAAGCACAGTTATATCACTGGTTTCGCTAATGACAAAGTCTATCGGAAATCCTTATTCACTGATCATAACATCCAGTTTCCAATTGGTAAATACTATGAGGATCTTGGTACTAATTACAAACTGTTTCTTTCAGCTAAGAAGGTCTATGCAACTAATCAAAAGTACTATCATTACTTGATTGATAACCCAGACTCTATTACACAGTCTTGGAATGAAAAAAAGTTTAGAGATATGTTTGGGTTTTATAAAGAAATGTTTTATTCTGATTTTGTGCGTTCGCAATTAAATCAAGAAGAGTTGCATATCTCACAACTTTATTATGTAAATGGATTGATTCATTTGTTAGCTAGTTTGTATAAATCTAAATTAGATCGTAAATATGCTGAAATAAAAAATGATGTCAATCAGGAATTAAGAAAAAATAAAATAATGTATAGTGAAATAAAATACCTGCCAAATAGGATGAAATATTTGTTATACCGTTTGCACTTGTTGAAGATGGCTTTTACTATACAAGGGATGAAGTAAGAGAATTTTAGGGGATTATTTTGAAGTACTCAGTCATTATACCGGTGTACAATGTAGAGAACTATCTTCATCGTTGCATCAATAGTATACTTACTCAAGAATATACCGATTTAGAAATTTTATTGATCGATAATGGATCAAAGGATGGAAGTGGAACACTATGTGATGATTATGCTGAACGGTTTTCGAATATTAAAAGCTATCATATACCCAATAACGGTGTTGGTTCAGCTCGAAATTTTGGCTTAGCAAAAGCTCAAGGTGAATTTATTTGTTTTGTAGACGCGGATGATTATCTAGTAGGAAATCTGTTTTCCGATATGGAAAATCAGTTGGGTTCGGAATTGGATTTGTTGGTATTTAGTTACTATAACTCTCTTGAAAAGAACTTATCAGAAACGACTAGAACAGCAAAAATTCTTCCTATTGAAGGAAAAAAAGATAGGAATCAGTTCATCGCTCTCTTTACGGAATTATTTTTATCGGACATGATGTATACTGTTTGGAATAAAATTTATCGTAAAGAGTTCTTGAAAGAACATCGAATAACGTTTGAACAGTATGAATTAGGGGAAGATGTTCGGTTCAATATAAATGTATATGAAAATGTTCATAGAATTTCCTTTTCACAAATTTGTTATTATGTTTATATCTCGGGTAGAGCAGATTCTGCGATGAGGTGCTATAATTCCTATCGGATGAGCTATCAATTGGAAGAACTAGAAAAAGTTGATCAGTTGATGACAGGCTGGGACATCCATGATGATCAATTTATTGATCAAATAAAGGCTCGTATTTTGATGAGTAATATACAGAACATATCAAATCAAAAGATGTCTCTTTCTAAAAAACGACACTATGTTGAGGTGCTGTGTAGAAATCAAGAGATGATTGCATTGCTAAAAAAAGCTGCTTCTCCGCTTCACCCTCTCGTTAGACGGTTATTACATTTCAGAATGTATCTGACAGTAATTTTTTTAAAAAAACTGCAAACCTTGATAAAATAGGGATATTCGCTGTTTAGTTGTGAGAGGTTTTTATAGATACTAGTAATAAGACTTTATAATCATGATTGAAAGGTTTGGATGACTGTTGTGATGAACAATCGTTTTATCTCAGAAAAAATTTATTTATGCACCTTGTTTATATGGGTTGTTGTCGCTTCGTTAGTCACAACCACTTATTTTGTTCGATTAGATGGTTTTCTATCGCTTTATCGTTCACTACTCTATTTTACGATTTTCGCATTGTTGATAAAAGAGTTAATGAACTTGTCGAAAACTCTAAATTACTTTAGATTCCATTGGAAACAATTATTAACAGTAACGGCATTTTTTCTTGCAATGTTTATAGTTGCAAAAAATCGCGATGGGATGTTGGATATAAATGTGCTACTCCTTGTTTTCTCTGCTAGAGATATTGATTTTAGAAAATTATTAGGAACTTTTTCTTTAGCGACATTCTTGGTACTTTGTTTGACAATTTATGCCAGTCAAAAAGGTATTATTGCCAATATGTTTATGAATGCAGATGGTGGCTACCGTTTTAGTCTAGGATTTAACTATGTATCATTTGCATCACAGAGATTGTTCTTTGCCTTGTGTACTTATCTGATGTTTCGGGGTAAAAGAATTTCTTACCTTGAATTGTTGGCCTTACTCTTGGCTACGATTTATATGTACCAACAAACTTCGACAACTAGTCCATTTTACTTAAGTATTTTGATACTAACCTATGTTTTGTTTAGTATTAAAATCTTTAAAAAAGAGTTTATCATTGAAAATTTCTGGACAAAGACACTTGCACATTACGGTTTTATTTTAGCTTTAGCAATCATCTTATATTTCTGTTTTTACTCATCTGGAAATCTCTTCCATCTAGTAGACCAGTTTACTCATAATCGATTGCGGTTAAGTGTGGAAGGTTTCCGAAATTTTGGGGTATTTTGGTTAGGGCAGCACATTATATTTACAACAACAGACATTTTTGGAAATTTTACAAGTAATTATAATTTTATTGATAGTTCTTTTGTTCAGCTGTTGGTTATTGATGGTTTGATCGTCAGTGTTTTCATGTTGTTTGCTCTTACGAAAGTTATGAAATATTTTGTATCCATTCGAAAAGATATCGTACTTGCCTGTTTAGGAATTATGATTATCCATGGTATGTTTGATCCTCAGATGTTGGTTCTTCGCTATTCTCCATTAATTTTGTTCATTAGTCGATTGTTTATTATGAATTCAGATAATAACATTGAATAAAAAGAGTTTAGTTCAGTTAAAAAGAAAGATTAAGACGAGTTACATCCCTATGAAAGTTCTTAAAAATTACGCCTATAATCTCTCCTACCAGTTGCTGGTGATTATCTTGCCGATTATCACCACCCCTTATGTGACGCGGGTCTTTAGCTCGAATGACTTGGGGACCTATGGCTATTTCAACTCCATCGTCACCTATTTTATCCTTTTGGCGACCTTGGGAGTAGCTAACTACGGAACCAAGGAGATCTCAGGACACCGCAAAGACATCCAAAAGAATTTCTGGGGGATTTATACCCTCCAATTGGGAGCGACCTTTGTGTCCATCCTGCTCTATGTCTTGCTGTGCTTGGCGCTTCCTTCTATGCAAAACCCTGTGGCCTATATTTTAGGACTCAGTTTGGTTTCAAAGGGACTCGACATTTCCTGGCTCTTTCAGGGATTGGAAGATTTTCGTAAGATTACCGTTCGAAATATCACGGTCAAACTGGTTGGAGTCATCTCCATCTTCTTGTTTGTCAAATCTGCCAATGATCTTTATCTCTATGTATTCTTACTCACCATCTTTGAGCTCTTAGGTCAGCTCAGCATGTGGCTACCTGCCCGTGAATTTATTGGAAAAGCCCGTTTTGATATGGCCTATGCACGGGTGCATGTAAAACCGGTCATTCTGCTCTTTTTACCGCAGATTGCCATTTCCCTCTATGTTACCTTGGATCGAACCATGCTTGGGGCTCTTGCCTCTACAAAGGATGTAGGGATTTACGATCAGGCCTTGAAATTGGTCAATATTCTACTGACCCTTGTGACATCTTTAGGAAGTGTCATGCTTCCGCGCGTGTCAAGCCTCTTGTCGTCAGGAGATCATAAGGCTGTCAATAAAATGCATCAAATGTCCTTTTTGATCTACAATTTGGTCATTTTCCCAATTATTGCAGGTATGCTGATCGTCAACGATGACTTTGTTCGATTCTTCTTAGGAAAGGACTTCCAGGATGCGCGTTATGCCATTGCCATCATGATTTTTAGAATGTTCTTTATCGGATGGACCAATATCATGGGGATTCAAATTCTTATCCCTCATAATAAAAATAAAGAATTTATGCTATCCACCACGATTCCTGCTATCGTCAGTGTCGGGTTGAACCTGCTCTTCTTACCTCATTTTGGTTTTATCGGTGCAGCCATTGTATCCGTCTTAACAGAATCCTTGGTATGGCTGATTCAACTGTACTATACCCGTCATTACCTCAGGGAAGTTCCGATTATCGGGTCGATGACAAAAATTATGTTTGCATCTGCTCTAATGTACGGCCTCCTGCTACTTGTAAAACCATTCCTACATTTCACCCCTACCCTGAATGTACTCGTGTATGCGGTGCTTGGTGGGATCATTTATCTGATCGCCATCCTATCTCTGAGAGTGATAGATGTGAAAGAATTAAAACAAATATTTAAGAAATAATGGAGTTAACTATGTACGATTATCTGATTGTCGGTGCTGGTTTGTCTGGAGCAATCTTCGCACACGAAGCAACTAAACGCGGTAAAAAAGTAAAAGTGATTGATAAGCGTGATCACATCGGTGGTAATATCTACTGTGAAGATGTTGAAGGTATCAATGTTCACAAGTATGGTGCCCACATTTTCCATACCTCAAACAAAAAAGTTTGGGATTATGTCAATCAGTTCGCTGAATTTAACAACTATATCAACTCACCAGTAGCTAATTACAAGGGCAGCCTTTACAATCTTCCATTCAACATGAATACCTTCTACGCTATGTGGGGGACTAAGACTCCTCAAGAAGTCAAGGAGAAGATTGCGGAGCAAACTGCCGATATGAAAGATGTTGAGCCGAAGAACTTGGAAGAACAAGCCATCAAGTTGATTGGCCCAGATATCTATGAAAAGTTGATTAAGGGATACACTGAAAAACAATGGGGACGTTCTGCCACAGATCTTCCACCCTTTATCATCAAACGTCTCCCTGTTCGTTTGACTTTTGATAACAACTACTTTAATGACCGTTACCAAGGAATCCCAATCGGTGGCTACAATGTTATTATTGAAAATATGTTGGGCGATGTAGAAGTAGAACTTGGGGTTGATTTCTTTGCCAATCGTGAAGAGCTAGAAAGCTCAGCTGATAAAGTTGTCTTTACAGGAATGATTGACCAGTACTTTGACTACAAACACGGTGAGTTGGAGTACCGTAGTCTTCGTTTTGAACACGAAGTCTTGGACGAGGAAAATCATCAAGGGAATGCGGTCGTTAACTATACAGAGCGTGAGATTCCTTATACTCGGATCATTGAGCATAAGCACTTCGAGTATGGTACACAACCTAAGACAGTTATTACACGTGAATACCCAGCTGACTGGAAACGTGGGGATGAACCATACTACCCAATCAATGATGAAAAGAACAATGCCATGTTTGCTAAGTACCAAGAAGAAGCTGAGAAAAATGACAGGGTTATCTTCTGTGGACGTCTTGCAGATTATAAATACTACGACATGCACGTGGTCATTGAGCGTGCCTTGGAAGTCGTAGAGAAAGAATTTAGTAAATGACAGAAGAAAAAATTGATATCGTTGTCCTCTGGGTAGATGGCAGTGACCCAGAGTTTATTCGTGAGAAACAAGAAGTAACAGGCAAATCTCAGTTTCTAATGAATTAGTTGATGGAGATTTAAGATACCGTGAATTTGGAATTTTTAATTACTGGTTTCGAATGATTGAAAAACATGCCCCTTGGGTAAATAATGTTTACTTAGTTACCAACGGACAAAAACCTGACTGGTTGAACTTGGAGCATCCAAAACTCAGATGGATTACTCATAAGGAATTTATGCCTGAAGAGTATCTACCTACCTATAATTCTGCTGCTATTGAGCTTAATCTTCATCGGATTGAAGGATTGTCGGAAAATTATTTGTATTTCAATGATGATGTGTACTTGATTAGGGATAGTCAACCTTCGGATTTTTATAAAAATGGTCAACCTAAGCTTTTTGCTGTATATGATGCTTTGGTTCCTTGGTCAGCTTATACAAATACATATTACAAAAATGTTGAGTTAATTTATCGTCATTTTCCTAATAAGAAGGCCCTAAAGTCCTCGCCTTGGAAATTTTTTAACTACCGCTATGGGCATTTAGTTTTGAAAAACTTGCTACTTTTACCATGGGGGCCAACTGGCTATGTGAACAACCATTTAGCTACACCAATGAAAAAAAGCACCTTGGCGAATTTATGGCAAATTGAGGGAGAAACCTTAGATAGAACGTCACGAAATAAAATTAGAAACTACGAAGTAGACGTTAATCAATATATCTGTCAGTATTGGCATATTGAAAGTAATCAGTTTTATCCTATATCAAAGAATTTTGGTGAAACGATAAATTTACATCAAATAGATAGGTTAGAGAGTATCTTTAAAGATAAACATAAAAAATTGCTTTGTGTGAATGATGAAGTTGACTTTAAAGAGGAGAATATAATTCGTTTTAAGGAAATCTTACAAGAACGCTATCCTGAAAAATCAGCTTTTGAAAAATGAGAAATAAGAGATGAAATACTATTTAAAAGAAGAATTTTTACACGATAACAATGTTAAAAATGCCGGTAATAAGGCACGTAATGATGTTGAAGAAATTGTAAAGAGAGAAGGTTATCAAGCCTTGGTTCTTTCAGTTGATAATTGGTACGAGATGAGTACACTTAAAGCACAACTTCATAAATCGAAGGCTTTTGGACAGGCCTTGAATCAACTAAAGCAAGGTGATGAGTTACTTATCCAGTTCCCAATGCTTCATCATAGTTTTTTCACAACACATCATGTAAAGAAAGCACAGAAAAAAGGCGTAAAAGTTCATTTTATTATCCACGATTTGGAAGTTTTACGCTATGCCAATTTGGATACAGTACCTTTGAAACATAAGATTAGGGTTCAAATTCAAGAATCAGGTCTTCTTGGTGCAGCTGATGGGATCATCGCCCACAATCCAGTTATGAAATCTATTTTGGTGGATAAAGGGATTGCGGAAGATAAGATTGTTAGCCTTGGTATTTTTGACTATTTGATTCCAAATTTCCAAGAGAAGACTGGTCTAACTAAGAATCAGCCAATTATTGTGGCTGGTAATTTGGCACAAGAAAAAGCTGGCTATCTTTACTCACTGCCTGCAGAACCTGCTTATAACCTTTATGGTGTTGGCTTCGATGAGAGCAGAGCTCTTGCGAATGAGACCTACTTTGGTTCTTTCCTACCGGATGAGCTTCCTGCAGCCCTTGAAGGTGGTTTTGGGCTTGTCTGGGATGGGGATAGTGCGGAAACCTGTAGTGGTGTCTTTGGTGAATACCTTCGCTACAACAACTCTCATAAGGCTTCGCTTTATCTAGCATCGGGCTTCCCGCTTGTAGTGTGGAAACAGTCAGCCTTGTCTCACTTTGTGCTTGAGAAGGGCTGTGGGATTGCAGTAGAGTCGCTTTATGACTTGAAGGAGACAATCGACAATCTTTCAGATGACGATTACCAAGACTTGGTGGATAATGCCAAGCGTGTTGGTCAGGAAATCCGAGATGGTCACTACTTAAAGACAGCTTTAGAGCATTTATCATAAGATCAAAAGAAGTCAGACAGACTTCTTTTTTTAGTTTTTCAAAAAAATATCACTAATTTTAAAAATTTGCCTTATAAAACTTTTCATCGCTGAAACCGTGTGGTAAAATGATTAACGTATAAAATTTGTATAAAGGGAAGTTTATATGAAAAAGAAAGATCTTATTTTTTATGCTGGAGCGGCAGTCTTGATGGCTGTATCTGCTCAGGGAGTCAGTGCAGATGAGCTGGTTTCAAATGAGGCCACTACTACTGAAGGAAACCAAGTCCAAGCTGAAAAAGCGCCAGAAGTAGCCGTTGCTGAAAAGTCAGTCGCACCTGTCGCAAGCAACTACGCAGCACCAGCAAATGTGACCGAACCAGCTGTGGTACCTGCAAGCAAGACCACTGCTTCAGAAAGTGGGACCCCATCTGTAGAGAAGGCCACAGAAGCATCGACTACTGAGAAAGAAGAAACTCCTCTTCCGTCTGATACAGGAAGCACGACTTTCTTTAACACAGGCGCTCACGCTCCAGCTGGTCGCTCAACGGATGTGGCGGTTCAGCCAAAATCATTCGTTGATGTGAGTAGTCACAACGGAGACATTAGTATTGGAGACTACCGTACCCTAGCTAATAAAGGCGTGGGCGGTGTCGTTGTCAAATTGACAGAAGACACTTGGTACAAGAACCCGAATGCGGAGAACCAAATTCGTAATGCACAAGCTGCGGGTCTGCAAGTATCGACCTACCACTTCTCACGCTATACTTCTGAGGAAGCAGCGCGTGCAGAAGCGCGATTCTACATTGCAGAGGCGCAACGCTTGAATATTCCAAAGAACACCCTCATGGTCAATGACTTTGAGGATGCCAAGATGCAGCCAAACATTAACCGCAACACCCAAGCCTGGGCTGACGAAATGCGTAAAAATGGCTACACCAACTTAATGTTCTACACCAGTGCTAGCTGGTTGGATGAAAATAACCTTCGCAAGAAAGGTCCTGTCAACACTGCTCAATTTGGTCTTCAGAATTTCTGGGTTGCCCAATACCCTTCTCCAAAATTGTCTGTAAACGATGCGAAAAGCTTGCGTTACAATGGGAAAGCTGGCGCGTGGCAGTTTACTTCTCAAGCGGAATTGCTTCCAGGGAAACACCTCTTTGACCACAGTGTGGACTATACAGGTCGCTTCACAGCGAACGCAAAACCTGCAGCAGACCCGACAGAAGGTAGCTTAAGTGGGAAAATTGACATTGTTAATAACGATACCATGGCGGGACGCTTTGATGTTGTCATCTCAAATGTTAAGGCGCCAAATGGAGTTCGAACCGTTTCTGTACCAATCTGGTCAGAAACAGGTGGTCAAGATGACCTTGTTTGGTATACAGCCAACCGTCAAGCAAATGGGACCTATACCGTCAATGTAAAAGCAGCGGACCATAAAAACTCAACTGGTCTTTACAATGTCCACCTTTACTATGTTCAGAATAATGGACAAATGACGGGTGTGGGTGGAACAACGACGAATGTATACATTGGAAAACGGCCAGTTGATTTAAAACCAAGTGGTACGTTAACAATTGAAAACAATAATGTTGAAACAGGCACGTTTGATGCAGTTATTCGTAATGTTGTTGCACCAAATGGCTTGAAAGAAGTCTTGATCCCAACTTGGTCAGACAAGAACTGGCAGGATGATATAGTATGGCACAAGGCAGTTCGCCAAAGTGACGGCAGCTACCGTGCAACTATCAAAGCCTCAGATCATAAAAATGAAGATGGTAAATACAATGTTCATGTCTACTATGTGGATCAAGCTGACAAACGAAACTACATCACAGAAACCACGACAGAAGTACACCACGTAAAACCAAGTGGTACTTTAACAATTGAAAATAATAATGTTGAAACAGGCACGTTTGATGCAGTAATTCGCAATGTAGTAGCTCCAAATGGCTTGAAGGAAGTCTTGATCCCAACTTGGTCCGACAAGAACTGGCAAGATGATCTAGTATGGCACAAAGCAGTCCGTCAAAGTGATGGAAGTTACCGTGCAACGATTAAAGCCTCAGATCATAAAAATGATGACGGTAAGTACAACGTCCATGTCTACTTTGTTGATCAAAATAACCAACGAAACTATATCACAGAAACCACAACATACATTGCAAAGACTACGACAGAAGTGCACCACGTAAAACCAAGTGGCACGTTAACGATTGAAAATAATAATGTCGAGACGGGCACATTTGATGCAGTTATTCGTAATGTAGTAGCCACGAATGGCTTGAAGGAAGTCTTGATCCCAACCTGGTCAGACAAGAACTGGCAAGACGATCTAGTATGGCATAAGGCAGTCCGTCAAAGTGACGGCAGCTACCGAGCTACCATCAAAGCCTCAGATCACAAAAATGAAGATGGTAAGTACCATGTCCATGTCTATTATGTAGATCAAATGGACAAACGAAACTACATCACAGAAACCGCTACAGAAGTGCACCACGTAAAACCAAGTGGCACGCTAACGATTGAAAATAACAATACGGAGAACGGTACGTTTGACGCAGTTATTCGCAATGTAGTAGCTCCAAATGGATTGAAGGAAGTCTTGATCCCAACCTGGTCCGACAAGAACTGGCAGGATGATCTAGTATGGCATAAAGCAGTTCGTCAAAGTGACGGCAGCTACCGTGCAACTATCAAAGCATTAGATCATAAAAATGAAGATGGTAAATACCATGTCCATGTTTATTATGTTGATCAAAATAACCAACGAAGCTATATTACAGAAACTACGACAGAAGTGCGTCAAGCCCGTCGTTCTGGTACGATCTTGATCCAAAACAACAATAAGGATACAGGTACTTTTGACGTCATCATTAAGGATGTCTACAGTCCTAAAGGTGTGCGGACCGTTCAAGTCCCAACTTGGTCTGATAAGGACGGCCAAGACGACATTCGCTGGTATGAAGCGACTCGCCAATCAAATGGAGACTACAAGGTATCGGTCAAAGCGAGCGATCACAAGAATTCTACTGGTAAGTACCATATCCACCTTTACTATGTTCAAAATGATGGTTCTCGTGTTGGTGTTGGTTCAACGACTACAGAAGTTGAATTCCGAAATGCACAGACTAAGACACAAACAGGGATCAAGAACGTCAATTCTGGTGCTGGAACCTATACGGTAACGGTGGATCAAGCGCCTCAGGGACGTCGAATTAAGAATATCCGTGTCGCAGCCTGGTCTCAAGCGCACCAAGAAAATCTCTACTGGTATTCAACAGCACCTTCTGGAATGCATACAGAAGTGCAGGTCTCTGCAGCAAATCACCAGTACCAATCAGGTAACTATACCACTCACGTCTATGTAGATTATGTCGATGGTGGCGTTGAAGGCTTTAACCTTGGTCAAACAGCCCTTCATCCCCGTGCGACAGTAGATCAAACTGCTTTTAGTCCTCGTGTAACAAATGGACAACGGGACCGTGTCTTACGGGCAGCAGCTAGTCTAGTGGGCGTTCGTGGAGGAACTGCAGCTCACCATCAATTGGTCAATGATTATAACAGTGTCAAACCACTTCCGGTTGGTTATGCAGTGAAGACGACCGATGACTGGTGTGATATCTTTGTCACAACAGTCTTCCAGCGGGAAGGTTTGAGCGGTTTGATTGGCCGTGAATGTGGAGTCGAACGTCACATCCAGATCTTCAAACGCTTGGGTATTTGGAATGAGGATGGTACCACTACACCAAAAGCAGGGGACATCATCACCTTTAACTGGGATCAAAATAGCCAACAAAACAATGGCTTTGCGGATCACATCGGAATTGTTGAGAGCGTCTCAAATGGAATCATTCATACCATTGAAGGAAACTCCAACAACCAAGTCCGTCGCAATACCTACCGAATCGGACATGGCAATATCCGTGGATTTGCAACCCCTCGCTATCAATAATAAAAAAGAAGCCTGTGGCTTCTTTTTTGAATGCAGATAAGTTTTTAAAATAAAATGAGAGATTCTGTCAATTGTTTTAAATGATTTTTATCTTTTGAAATATTTGATTATGACTGGAGACTTTACGCAGTGAGAAAAGTGCTTGAAATATTAGAATTTCAAGCACTCGGGAGTTTTGAGACCTGGGGCTCAAAACTAAGTCATGGAACTTCTTTGAAGTTCGCTGACGTCCGTACTCACTTAAGGAAAGTCTCTAAGAATACTATTTCGGTTCTTTTCTTATTTTTTCAACCCTTCTTCGAAACTCTTGGAAGGGGCCTCGACTTGGATGGTTTCAAGGGTTAATG
>CAUUTJ010000026.1:0-21324 GCA_963548045.1 uncultured Streptococcus sp. | reverse complement strand
CAGGTACATCAGCTTTCACTGTTGTTGGGATGTCAAACTTGTAGTAACGTCCGAAGGCAAATTTAGTTGTGTCGATCACTTGTGTGTTTTCTGCATCGCCAAGTGACTTCGTGAAGCCATCTTTAAGGGTTGCAGTGATCACACCGTTGTTGACAGCGATATCGAATTTATCTGTTACTTCTGCGCCTGTTACTGAGTCGTAAGCTTTGATCTTAGTAGAATCAAGATCCAACTTAGTTTCATCGTAGTCATCTGAGATTCCTACTGATTGGATGTTGTCCTTGTTAGCTGCGTCGAATTTAGTTGTATCCAACCATACTTGGTAAACCAATTTAGAACCACGTTCAACAGTCTTAGTATTTAAGTTTTCCACTTCATTATTGATGGTATTGTCCGCATATGGGTTCGCATTGGTATCTGCGTACTTGTCTGCTAACTCTTTATCATCATCAACGAGTTTGTCACCAGTGATATCGTATTTCTCTTTAGAAACAACGTATTTCTCTGGTTGGAACTTAGGTTCTTCTGGAGGTGTTACACGGTTGTTAAATTCTTTATCAGCAGCGTCTGTTACGTTGGCAACGATGGCTTTCGCTGTACCATCGTGTGAAACAACCACTTTAACAGTTGCAACCATTGTATCGTAGTTGACAGTTGCATCTGTACCAGGAGTTTCTTCAACTGTGTAGTTGTAAGTCTTACCAAGGTCATCGCGACCGAATTCAAGAGTCTTGAAGACGATCTTACCAGCAGCGTCATTCTTCACGCGTTCAACTTCAACGCCGTCTTTCTTCAATACGAATTCGAATTCGTTAGCTTGAAGTTCACGACCTTCCAAACGTTTCGTGAAGTTCATTTCCACTGGAACTGGAACGCTGTTGACACGTTTTTGTGTTGGTTTTTCAGGTTTTTCAACTGTCTTGCTTACTGGGTTGTAAACGTGAACTGTTTGGTTGGCTGTATTTTCAATATCAGCACCAGCTTTAACAGATTCTTTTACAGTTGCTGGGATATCAAATTTATAGTAACGTCCAAATTCGAACTTAGTTGTGTCGATAACAGGAGCATTGACTTTATCTTTGATAAATTCATCTTTAGAAGTTGCAGTGATGGTACCATTTTCAACTTTGATGTCGAATTTATTGGTTACTTCTGCACCAGTTACTGAATCATATGCTTTGATATCCGCTGCATTGACGTCCAATTTATCAGCGTCGTATGTATCAGATACACCAACGTATTGGATGTTGTTTGCTTCAGTGAATTTAGTCGTATCAAGCCATACTTGGTAAACCAATTTAGAACCACGTTTAACTGTCTTCGTATTCAAGTTTTCTGGTTCGTTGTTGTTTGTCTTGTCTACATATGGATCTGCATTTGTTTCAGTGTATTCATTTGTCAACTCATCGTCGTCATCCATCAACTTGTTACCAGTGATGTCATATTTCTCTTTAGAAACGACAAATTTTTCTGGTTGGAATTCTGGAGTTTCTGGAGGAGTGACTTTGTTGTTGAATTCTTTATCGGCAGTACCATCAGTAGCCTTACCGTTGGCATCTTTACCACCAGTTGATGTAACGTTTGTAACAGTTGTCAATGAGTGACCGTTCTTGGCAACTTCAACTGTAACAGTCGCCTTCATTTGGTCGTAAGTCATTCCAAATTCTTTGTCAGCAGGAATCACTTCTTCTACTGTATACGTATGAGTACCAACTTTCGTATTGTCGAATGACAATTCTGAGAAGGTTACGTTACCAGCAGCATCATTTTTCACTGTTTCAACTTCGTTACCAGCAGCATCTTTCAATACGAAGCTGAATTCACCGGCTTTCAATTCACGGCCAGCCAACTTCTTAGTGAAGTCAAATTTTGTTACAACTGGAGAAACCACATAGTTGTTAAACTCAGTGTCTTCAGGCGTTGTAACAGCTGCGCTCAAGAGACCTGTAGCTGCATTCTTGGTTACATTAACGGTTACGACTGCGTTCATTGGATCGTAGTCGATATTTGTATCTGTTCCAGCTTTTTCACGCACAGTGTAAGTGTGTTCACCTACAGTGTTGTATTCAATTGCATCAAATGTAATAGATCCATCAGCTTTGTTTTTCTTAGTTTGGATCACATTGCCATTTTCAAGCAATTCGAATGTGAAGGCATCTGCTTCAAGTGCTTTACCTTCAAGACGTTTAGTGAACTTGAATTGAGCTTGCGTTGCAGCAGGTGTGAAGGTATTGTTGAACTCTGTATCTGTTGGAAGAGTTGCAACAGCAGTAAGCGCATGACCTGACTTCGTAACAGTTACTGTTACGTTCGCTTTCATTGGGTCATACGTCATACCTGCTTCTGAACCTTGAACTTCTTCTACAGTATACTTGTGATCACCCACTTGAGCATTTGTAAATGTCAAGGCATCGAAACGAACACGTCCGCTAGCATCGTTTTGTTTTGTTTGAAGGACTTTACCATCTTTGTCTTTCAATACAAAGCTAAATTCGCCGTCTTTCAAGTCACGACCTGCAAGAGCCTTACTGAAGTCGAATTGAGCAGTCACAGGAGCCACAACGTGGTTGTTGAATGTCTTGTCATCCGCACCAGTTGCTTCACCACCTGTTGAAGTCATTTCAGTCTGGGCACTCAAAAGACCTGTTGTAGCATCTTTCGTAACAGTTACTTTCACGCCGATTGTCATTTCATCATAGTCTACATCGGCATTGTTGCCTTTCACTTCTTTAACAGTGTAGTTGTAGACACCTTCTTTATCAAATGACAATTCGCTAAAGTTAATCTTACCGTTAGCTTTGTTGGTTACAGTTTCATTAACATTGTTATCACCAGTCAAGGTAAAGCTGAAATCACCAGCATTCAAAGTACCATTTGAAAGTGATTTATCAAAGTCAAGATTTACTTTTACCGCACCTGGAGTGAAGGTATTGTTGAACTCTGTGTCTGATGGAAGTGTGTTTGTTGCTTTAAGAACATGACCATTCTTTGTAACAGTGATGGTCACTTCCGCTTTCATTGTATCGTAAGTCATACCAGTTTCTTTATTTTCTGGGATAACTTCTTCTACAGTATAAGTGTGCGTACCAACTTGGGTGTTATCAAAGGTCAAATCATCAAAGGCTACAACACCTTCTTTAGTATTGGTCTTGGTTTGAAGGGCCTTACCATTTGAATCTTTCAATACAAAGTTGAATTCGCCAGCTTTCAACTCACGACCTGCAAGAGCCTTGCTGAAGTCAAACTTAGTCTTAACTGGAGCTACAACGTAGTTGTTGAAGACTTTATCATCTGCACTTGAAGCAAACCCACCAGTACCGCTGTATTTAACTGAAGCTTCTAAATCACCCGCAGCATTTTTGGTAACCTTTACAGTCATGGTTACTTCCATTGCATCGTAGTCTACATTCGTATCAGAACCTTTTGCTTCAGTGATAGTATATGTATAAGTACCTTCTTTTGTAAATGACAATTCTGAGAAGGTTGCCTTACCATCTTTGTTCGTAACAGTTTCTTCTACACCAGGTGAAGAAGAGTTTTCCTTAATCTTAAAGCTGAATTCGCCATCTACAAGTGCACGACCTTCCAATTGTTTTTCAACCTTAGGTTTTACCTTGATGGTTTCTGTCTTGTCATAGTAGTAGATTGGTTGTTTGTATGGTGTCAAGGAGTTGAGCAAGTCAACGTTTGTACCGATACCATTTACTCCACGAACCAATTGTTCGTTTGGAGAAAGGTGTCCAATATTATCTCCCAAGAATGGAACAAAGACAGTCTTATACGGTGTGTATCCAGCAGCTTTTTGGAAGTCAAATGGAACTTCCTTACCATTTGCATAGGTTACACCTTTGCTATCTGTGAAAGGAATGGTGTTAAGAGGTGATTTCTTAACATTTAATTCTTGTTTGTTATAATCACCAGGTTTAATCGGCTTGGTTTCTGCTAGCAACATGTAGCCATCAGTGCTCAAGGTACCGTCAGAACGTTTGCTTTGTTGTTTTGGATCTAGTAAGTAAACACGAACCACTACAGTTCCATCTTCACCTACGATTTCTTTAATCCGTTTAATTCCTGCACGCTCAGCGTCCATGAATTTAGTTCCAACTTTGTAAGGGCGACTTACATAACCTGATTGATCATTTGCATCAGCTGCTTGATACAATTTGTAACCATCAAATTGACGCTCTCCAGATGCTGTGAAGTTTTGCCCTTCCATGGCTTTAAGAGTGTATGAAGCTAAGTCTACTTCATTGCCATTTGCTACGTAGTCTTGAACAGTTTTATCTGTTTTATTAGCTTTAAATGTTGGATTATTTTTATCAACTACGCGATAGTAGGTTGTTTTATTAACTGCTGCTGGAATCTTGGCATTGGTATCCGTAATTGTACGACCATTGTAAGCTGGTTCTACAACATTGATAATATCTGTTGATGTACGAGCAGCATAAACAGCATCGTATAATTTTTGTTCGTCACGTGTTAGTTGGTGTCCTGGAGCTACTAAAGCTTGAATACTTGCCCCGACTTCATAACCATATTGAATAAATGGTTGGTCCGTTTTACCAGGTCCAGCTCCTGTACCTGGATCGTAATCAACTTGCCAAGTTAATTCTCCTCTAGATGCAGTAGCAGTAGTAGTGAATTTTTGAATACCACTAGATGCAGTAATTTTTCTAGTTTCTACTACATTACCTGTATTTTTATCAATTAATTCTACAGTAGTATCAGTAGAATCATTAAATCCCTTGTAAGCACGTGTGTAGTAGTTTGTATTGTAACGTTCATTAAAGCGAGTGAGGTCTACGATGCTATAAGTATAGACATCGCCTTCTTTAGCCTGATAACCAGCTGGTACAGGTTGAGATGAAACAGTTGCACCATTTGGATCCGCCATGTCAGGTGTAGCAACTTCACCGTCTTTTAGGAAAGATGTTACAGCAACCGGCTCGTTATTATGGTCTGTTAAAGCACGTTTACCACGACGGCTACGACTTGTTGCCAAAGCACCAGCATTTGTACGTTCTTCATTAGCAGTTGCTACAGCCGCAGCAGCATCTGTACTTGCTGCTTTTTCTGCTTGCGCAGTTGTTTCTGTGCCAGTGATTGGAGCTGCTGAACTTACAGTAGCTGAAAAAGTAGTTGTTCCTGCTGGTGTAGTTGCTTCTTCTCTTGCAGCTGCTCTCTCTGAGCTTTCACCTGCTGCAGCACGAGTTGCAGTAGGTTGAGCAGTGGTAGCCGCTGTTGTAGAAGCTGGTTTAGAGCTGGTTTCTGCCTTTTTCGCTGTTGGTAGAGCGATTTCTGGCAATGAACCAACGTTTAGTGGTTTTGAAGCTTCTTCAGTTTTTTTAGTTTCAGCTGGAGCTACCTTATTTTCTGTAGCAGCTGGTGTTGCAGCTGCCTCAGTTTTTTCAGTCGCTGAAGCTGGTGTTTCTGAAGTTGTAGCAGTAGTCCCAGAAAGGTCAATTTTTGGAACTGATGCCCCTTCCCCGTATGCCTTAGAAGCCGCTGGTGCTTCTGCTTGACTTGACTCTGATGTAGCAGGTTGCGCTGCTTCTGAAGCTGCTGTTCCCGCAGATTCAGAGGCTGCTGTTGCTTCATCCGCTGACGCAGATTGAGCTCCTGCAGCAAAGAGTGCCGTTCCTAAAAGAACTGAACAAACCCCAACGCTATATTTTCGCAATGAAAAGCGCTGACGCTTATTAAATACATCCTTCATGTATAGGATCTCCTTTTTCATATTTCATGATTCCATGATACAAATAAAATTGTAACACCCTTGACATCTACAGTCAATCTGTTGAAATTAATTTGTAATATTCTTGTTAAAATGTCATATTATACCACATATTTTTTAATAATTTGTGCTAAATTGTCACATTTTTTCCTATTCGGTTCACTTTTTTTACATCAAAAAAAGAATACAGGAAAACAAAGATCGTTCTGTCTTCCTATACTCTTCTATATCATTATTTCACTTCTGAGATCAATCCAGTATCCACATCATACACAGCTCCCGAAATAACGACATCCTCTGGAATCAAAGGAGAAGCCTTTAAAAGCTCCATATCCTCGCGGACACTCTCCTCAATATCTTGAAAGGGAAGGAAATCGCGATCTCCTACATCCACACCCAGTTCTTTCTTGAGATGCTGACGGAAACCTTCGTTTTCAAAGGTCTGTGCGCCACAGTCTGTATGGTGCAAGACCACAATTTCACGGGTTCCCATTTGCTGCTGCGAAATGACCAAGGAGCGGATCATGTCATCGGTCACGCGCCCTCCAGCATTCCGCAAAATATGGGCATCTCCAAGAGCCAGACCTAGTGCAGGCGCCACGTGAAGACGGGAATCCATACAGGTCACGATGGCGACTTGTGTTTTGGGCTTAATCGGAAGACGGAGGTCTCCATGTAGCGCCACATAAGCTTGGTTGGCTGTTAAAAAATTATCAAAATAAGACATGGTCTCTCCTTTATTCCTTTGAAATTCAAACCATCTATTATTTTACCACATCTGATTCTTTCTGTCAGAGGGGACCTCCTGTCATCTGTCACATCTGAAAAAAGGGAGTGGGAAAGAACTCCAACTAAATACGTTGAAAAGGTTACCCGAACCTTTTCAATCTTCCCACCCCGCACACCTTCAACAGTCTGGGAAACTGTTGAAGGTTGCAGACAAAGGAAACATTGTTTCCGTCACCATAGGTCGTCTTTGGAGGTTGAAAAGCGAACAAATACTTAGGAAACTTGCTTCGCAAGTTCTATCCACCACCTCAGAGCAGTGCTTTGAGCAATCAACCACTGCGTCATGCTGTTATTCCTATCAAACATCAAAGACTGGACAGTTTTTGCCCAGCCTCTTTTCTACTATTGAAATACTTTCTTCAAGACTTCAGACAGTGTACTCACACCGACAACTTGGATCCCTGATGGTGTCGTAATCCCCGTCAGAGAATTTTTCGGAACATAAATTTTGGTAAAACCAAGTTTAGCCGCTTCATTGATCCGTTGTTCGATCCGGTTAACCCGGCGAACTTCTCCTGTCAAGCCCAACTCTCCAACGAAACATTCCTGCGGGTTGGTTGGCTTGTCCTTGTAGCTCGAGGCAATGGCTACGGCTACGGCTAGGTCGATAGCTGGCTCATCCAACTTGACACCACCTGCAGACTTGAGGTAGGCATCCTGATTTTGAAGGAGCAAACCCGCTCGTTTTTCTAGCACTGCCATGATGAGACTGGCCCGATTGAAATCAAGCCCCGTTGTCGTCCGCTTGGCGTTACCAAACATGGTTGGCGTCACCAAGGCCTGCACTTCAGCTAGAATCGGACGTGTCCCCTCCATGGTAACCACGATAGAGGAGCCAGTTGCACCATCCAAGCGTTCTTCCAAAAAGACCTGACTCGGATTAAGGACCTCGACCAAGCCACCTGATTGCATCTCAAAGATTCCGATCTCATTGGTGGAGCCAAAGCGGTTTTTGACTGCTCTCAGGATTCGGAAGGTGTGGTGGCGTTCCCCCTCAAAATAGAGCACCGTATCCACCATGTGCTCCAGCATCCGAGGACCTGCTAAGGTTCCTTCCTTGGTCACATGCCCCACGATAAAGATGGCGATGTTATTGGTTTTGGCCAGCTGCATAAGCTCTGCTGTTACCTCGCGTACTTGAGAGACTGATCCCTGCACCCCTGAAATCTCAGGAGACATAATGGTCTGAATCGAGTCGATGATAAGAAAATCTGGCTGGATACGCTCCACTTCAGCTCTCACGCTCTGCATATTGGTCTCGGCATAGAGATAAAACTCACTGTCGATATCACCCAAGCGCTCTGCACGGAGTTTGATCTGCTGGGCAGACTCCTCCCCACTGACATAGAGAACTGTTCCTACTTGAGACAACTGGGTTGATACTTGTAAGAGAAGGGTTGATTTCCCAATCCCTGGATCCCCACCGATGAGGACGAGACTTCCTGGCACAACCCCGCCACCAAGCACTCGGTTAAACTCCTCCATCTCCGTCTTAGTTCGATGCACATTGATAGAAGTCACCTCAGCTAATTTCATGGGTTTGGTCTTTTCACCCGTCAAGGACACACGCGCATTCTTAACCTCGGTGACCTCAACTTCCTCGACAAAAGAAGACCAAGATCCACAGTTTGGACAGCGGCCTAGATACTTGGGTGAATTGTAGGCACAATTTTGACAAATAAAAGTCGTTTTTTTCTTAGCTATGATGATTCTCCTTCTACTGCGACTCCTATAGAGCGCCACTTATACAATGTATTTTGAAATTTCTTTTGGTTGGCAACTCCGACAGCAGACAAATCGACAGAAACCTGATAATTCTCCTTGACAGCTGCCAAAACGGAAGCCTTGACACAGCCATTGCCATCTACCCCTATAAACTCTATGCTTTTAGCACCATTTCCCTCTAAAAAATCTTTTAAATCTGGATTAGTAAAGCAAGAAGCCCGACGCTTCTCAAAGATACGAGAAGATACAAGCAGCAAGCCGGTCGCAAATTTCTTCTTTCTATCTTTTCTCTCCCAGAAAAAACGATTGAGAATATAGATAACTCGGTCGCTAGGATAGGTAGCAATTTTGTCATTTACAGCTGCAGTCAGTTCTTCATGATATGCTTTTCCTACAGCAACATAATCTGACTGCATGTCTACAACTAATAAATAGTCTGCCATTTTATTACTTTATTTCCCCGTACTTCCAAATCCACCAGTCCGCACGCCATCCGCCTCATCTCCATCTGCAATTAAGAAAGGAGCAAAGACAGCCTGAACCACACGTTCCCCGACTTCAAGAACAACTTCTTGATCGGTGATGTTTTTCATCTGAGCAAAGATATGGCCTTCATTTCCTGGATTGCCATAGTAGTCTCCATCGATAACCCCAACAGAGTTGATCAAGACCAGGCCTTTTTTGCGGGGATTTGATGAACGGTCATAGAGATAGAGAACTTCACCCGCTTGCATATAGGCCTTGACCCCAGTTGGAACGAGAACGATTTCTCCTGGTGCAATGACCGTGCGCTCTGCCACCTTTAAGTCGTAGCCAGCTGCGTGTGCTGTCTCCCGTTTTGGCAGTAGGTCTTGATTGGTATAGCTTGATACAAGTTCAAATCCACGAATTTTTGTCATCATGATGCCTCTTTCATTCTAAATAGTTTCCATCTCTTCTATTATACCATCACTTTGCCCTAGCGTCTCTTCAATTCTACTATTCGTATTTTTTGAGTAAAAACCTCCTTTTTCACCTTCATTATTTGTAAATTATATGATGATTTCATGGTTGTTTTCTAAAAGAAAGTGAAAATTAATGAAACAGCTTAAAAACACCTAATTTCACCGATTTTAGCTTGAAGCCAATTATTATTTTTGCTATAATTCCCTGTGTAGGGAATAATTTTAAAAGTAAAATATTTTACCCTATAAAATTATTTAATGGAGGTCGTGTCTCAGCACTCAATTCTAATTACCAACAGATAGGATTTGAAAGATCCATATCGTTAAAAGTAATCAGGTATTGATGATTAGGCACTAATTTTTTTATGAAAAGGGAAGATAAGATGAAGAATAGGAATATCAAAATTTTCTCATTTGTCCTTTGTTTAGTGGCCATGCTTTTCGCTTTAGGTCTGAATCGCACTTCAGCAGAAACTCCTGGAGTGACAGTAAGCGGAAAATTGGTCGATACAATCAAAAATATCAAAGTTACCAATAATGAAGGTGGCAACCTTGATTGGGAATTACAACAATGGGCAACATTTCGTATCAATGCTGATTTCGACTTAGCTGGTAAGGATGTCAAAGCAGGGGACACAACGGATATCACTGTTCCAGACGCGTTAATGATCACCTCTGACAATTTTGAAATTCGCGATGTTAATACGAATGACATTATAGCTCACGCAAAAGTTGACGATGTCAAAAAGAAAATATCCTTAACCTACACGGATTATGTTGAAACACATTCAGATACCCAAGGATCCTTCTTCTTCTATGCACGTATCGATTTCAAAAAACACCCTCAACAAGGGGAAGTCCCTGTTGAAATTACCGTCAATGGAGTAACCAAGATCGGCGGGAAGGTTACCTTTAAAGGAGTCGGAGACGGTAACCCAACTCCATTATCAAAAACTAGTTGGGTGAATGACAACGACCATAAAACAATCTCCTATACTATTTCTGTTAATAGAAGTAAACAAAATATCAAAGAAGTCACTATTGAAGACCATTTGAGATTTACAAATGCTTCCTATGTAAAAGACAGCATCAAAGTCATCAAAGGGAAGTTCTCATTTGAAGCAGGTGAATGGGTCTTTTCAAATCGTGTTGATGTAACGGATCAACACCCTGTTACCATCAGTGAAGATGGTCAATCTTTTGTTGTCAATCTCGGGGACATTAGCGAAAACGATCAATATCGGATTGCTTATGATATTCGGTTAAATTACGAGCCTGTAGACGGGGAACTTCTTAAAAACGATGCTACCCTTAAAGGAAAGCAGTTTGAAACAGAAGATGTGACAAACACAGCCGCTGTCCAAGTCGCAGGGGGATCTGGTGTCGGTTATGTCTTTACCATTTATGTCCATAAGGTAAACGATGAAAGTCAGCCGCTTGCTGGAGCTAAGTTTAAGATCGTTCGTCAAGCCAACAACCAAGTGATTGGAGAATACGAGACTGATAAAAATGGGAATATCACAGTCAATGGTCTGTTAAAAGATAAATACATCTTAACAGAAACCGAGGCCCCTGCGGGTTATACGATCAAGGAGGCTGACACCGTCGTAAATGCTGAAGATTTTGGTAAGGACCATAAGGTTACGAAGACAATCGTCAATCCAAAAGAACAGACAACGACGACAACTACAACAACTACAACGACTCAAGAGCCAACAACCACTACAACGACAACTCAAGAGCCGACTACGACGACAACAACTACTGAGGAACCTACTCCTACTCCTACTACCACTACAACAACTCCAGAGTCAACAACGACTTCAACGACAACTGAAGAACCTACAACAACTACGACGACTCAAGAGCCAACAACTACAACAACGACGACGGAAGGTCCAAAACCTACGCCAACTACGACAACAACGCCAGAGGGGCCAACAACGAATACGACCAAACCTAGTAACCCAAGTGATTCTGGCACCACAACTACAAACGGAGGTCGTAAGACATTCCTTCCGAAAACAGGTGAAGCAGTCGCTACTGGTGTCATCTTGATCGGCGTTGCCATCCTATCAGGAGCCGTCATCTTGAAACGCAAGATTTCTAATAACTAATCGTTCACATGTGCGGATCATATAAAAAGAATCGCATCCATTTGGATGCGATCTTTTTTGTGTTTATAACAGTCTTTGATACTCTCGCATTTTATTGTCCTTCATCACTTCTGCTTCGTCTCATTTGAATGACGAGGTAAACAACAGAAACAATAGATAGCAAGGCTCCCAGGATCACGCCTTTTTGTCTAAAGACGAATTCAACCTTATGATTTCCCTTTGAGATTGGGAACGATAAGAATGCATTCCATGCTTTTTCGGTTTTGACAAACTTCCCATCCACTTTCACTTTCCAGCCATCGCTGTATGGAATAGAAGTCATCATATAGTTACTATCATCTGTGATAGACACATCACCAACAATATGGGTATTCGAAAACTTGGTTACTTGTAAACCTTGTTTCTTCCGGTTTTCTAATACCTGTTGAATCTGATCAACATCGGCACGATAAACACCTGCATTGCTCATATCGATGTGATCTGTTCTAAATCTAAATTCAATAACGGTTTCTTGGTTTTCAGTTTGATCTGTCAACTGCCAAATTTGTCTTTGCGTGAAAATTTTAGCATTGAGAAACCATTTATTATTGAGTAAAACCGAATAATCTTGATTTTGGATCAAAGATACAGGAGTAAAGAAATAATAGGTGTAATTGGTGCGTGGAGTGACCTTATAACGAATAATGGCATCTTTCGACGAATCCGCTCTCTTATAGATGGCTTCTCCCGTTTCCTTATTGACCTTTTCTTCAATCACATTTTCTGTCTCGATCGAGCTGAACGCCAAGGGTTTAAAGTACTCAACGGTATCATTATTGGCCTTTTGATGGCCCTCCATGGAGTTCAAAATAATATTCTGGTTAGCAAAGGCATTATTGGCACCAAATTGAATATTTCTTACCAGACTGTTAGTCCCGTATGCAAGTGGGAAGGAATTTGGATTCTTATAGACGACATAACGCTTGTCCTCATAGACCTTGTCTGTGAAATAGCGATGCAGATCAAAGCGGTCTGTAAATCGATAAAAGTACATCTTATCCGGATTGGCTTCAATCTCTTTGGGATCAAAATCCTTGGCACTCATAAAGTAACGAACACCATATAAAGCATCTGTCAAAGGTGTCCCGTTTGAATATTGGGTCGCCGCATTGACTCCAAGATCTCCCATGAAAGCAAAGTGATCCATGGTGCTACGTTCCAAACTTGAACTAAAGGTACTTAGACCCGGATAGGACACCAAGGAAGGAACCGTTCTGGAATAGGCAAAATCTGTAGCAATCCGATAGAATTTTTGATCTGCATTTTCTTGGATATTGTCTGTCACGCGCTTGACTGAAACGGTCGCATCTGCAAACTTGTGCACATCATCATACCCAAATGTTACTTGGGACAAATACGCATTATAGCCAAACTCAAAAATTGTCAGCACAGATACGACAATCATGGATAAACGTGAGATCTTAAAGTTTAGGATAAAGAGAATGCTCAAGTAGAGCATCGCTGTAATCCCCACTTGCGACAAGAGATAGCCTGTCTTTAATAAGACAGCAGCTAGCACTAAGATGAGCGCTGCTAGAGCCATTCGAATCATTTTTTCCAATTGGCTCTTCTGAGATTTTTCCCAATACGCATAGAAGATGAAGCAGGTCACCGCTGCTATTCCCAGAACACTTAGAATAGAGAACTTGGAAAGGAAACGGCTGATCGCTTGCGGTTGAGTCTTTGAGATAAAACTATACTGATGAAAATAGAGATAAACTACCGACAAGAGCAAGCCCAAGCCGATGATGCAGTTGGTTCGTTTGGAAATAACGATCTTCTGCTTCATCGCTTGATAAGCTAGGACTAGCATAAAGAATGAAAACAGCCAAGAAAAACGGAAGAAGAAACCGGCTGGGTTTTGTCCCATATGCCATATCTTACTGACAAATTCATTGACAAAGGAAATCAGGAAAATGAGGGTAATAATCCCTGCAGCCCATTTTTTGGCTTTTCCAACTTTTTGCGATAGGAAATAAAAGATAAAACCAAGAAAGCCGAGCGCTCCAATATAAATATTGGGAAGGTTGGGACCCGCTGACCAGCCTGATGTTGTATCAAAGCCACCAACAACTAACTTAGAAAGAATATCTAAGGGGTTAATTTGGAAGGCAAATGAGAAGCTCATGCCTCCGCCAACTTGCCCCTTACTTTCAATCAGATTGAAAAATACAGGCAAGAGCAAGACTGAGGCCGTTGCAATCCCAATAATCGAATAAATCACTGCTTGCAGCAAAGGGATACTAAAGTTTTTAATCTTTGTCTTCAGATCCCCCTCAATCAGCAATCTTGGCGATACATAGTAGCAGGCATACAGAGCGATGAAAATGGAGATCATATAGCCCATGTAAAACTGAAGCAAGACCGTCAATCCCAAAGCAAAAGCATAGCGATAAGGAGATTTCCCATCTAATAATTCTTCCAAATACACAATCACAATTGGCAGCATGATCATGGCATCATAGAAGATGACGTTCATCTGATAGGAAACCAACATCCCTGACAAGGCATAGGCTGTCGAGAATAATGGAACCAACCATTTTCTAGATTCTAATCCTTTGTAGCGCTTGATTAAAAGGAAAGCAAAGGATAGACCGATTGCCCCGTAGCGGAGCCAAATGGTTAAAAATACTACTGCCCCAAAATATTTGAGGGGAGCTAGAATATAGATGATGTTGAAGGGACTCATTAAATAGTAGCCGAGCACACCGATCATATCTCCACCAAGAGACTTGGTAAAAGAATAACTCAAACTAGATAGATCCCCCGTCAAGATGGCATTTTTTAGCAAGCCAAAGAAACTGATATATTGCTGTCCAAAGTCAACAGCCATCAGACTCTTACTCCCAAAAGGATACATCCCTATAAAAGCCCACACAATGAGCATAATGGTCATTGGGAGCAGGGCACTTGTTGCATAGAGAACTTTCTTTGGATGTTTTTTCCAAAACTCTTGCCAACGCATGAACCAGATTAACATGTTTTCTCCTATCTTCTTTAGCCGATATGATTTTTCTTCGCTTGTTCGATATTAGTCTCTTCAATAATGAAATGAGGACGACGCTTCACTTCGTAATAGATCTTGCCAATATACTCTCCAAGAATTCCGATGGAGATGAGTTGAACTCCGCTAAATAATATAATAGCCGCAATCGTTGTGAAATAACCACTCACATAATTCCCAGCAGCGAAGATATATTTCATCAACTCAAAAACTAGATATAATAGAGCCAGCCCTAAACAGATGAAACCGAATTGAATACAAACACGGAGAGGACGATCATTAAAAGAAATAATTCCTTGAATCGCATAATTCAAAGATTTCTTAAAACCAAACTTGCTCTTTCCAGCCTTACGGGTTTCATTCTTATAAGGAATTACTTTCTCTTTAAAACCAATCCATTCATACAAACCTTTATTAAAGCGATTGTACTCTGGCATTGACACAAAGGCTTCCATCGCTTTTCGGCTAAGCAGTCTTAATTCAGATTTTCCATCTGTTAGGTGCACATCCATGGAGCGATTTGACAAGAAGTAAAACAAACGTGCAAAGGAACTTCCTACAAAAGATTCTCCTTCACGAGTTCGTTGGCCACTAACAATATCATAGCCCTCATTATAAGCTTCTAAGAATAAGGGAATCAAGTATGGTGGATGCTGGAGATCTCCGTCCATGACCATCACCGCATCCCCACTGGCGTATTTAAAACCAGCCAAGATGCCACTCTCTCGTCCAAAATTTCGACTGAAACGGATATATTTGATGCGGTCGTTTTCTCTTGCAAATTCTTCAATTAACTCAAAGGTCTTGTCACTACTTCCATCATCGATGTAGAGGATTTCATAATCAGAGAGTTCTTTCCCTAACATTTGCTCAAGCTGATTAGAAATTTCACGATGGGTTTGAGGAAGTACCAGCTCCTCATTCAAGAGGGTTATTAAGATTGATAATTTCATCCCTTTTTCTCCATAATACATTCCCAAAAAAGAGAGAGCTCATGCTCTCCCCTTATATAGAAACTCATTGTTTATTTAATAGACAATTTTCGTTTCAATACGACTGCACCTGCTAACACAAAGGCTCCTGAGAATACAAATCCAGTTGCTACAACTTCACCTGTATTAGGAAGAAGCACTTTACGCCCTCCTCCATTGTTTCCACCTTTTGGTCCTGGTTTTCCAGTCGTGGTCGTCGTCGTTGATTCTTCACTTCCTGGAGTCACCGGTTTCTCTGGAGTTGTCGTTGTTGTGGTGGTTGTTGTTGGTTCTGCAGTAGTCGTCGTCGTTGTAGTTGGCTCTGCAGTAGTCGTTGTTGTGGTTGTCGGCTCTGCAGTAGTCGTCGTCGTTGTCGTTGGTTCTGCAGTAGTCGTTGTTGTGGTTGTTGGCTCTGCAGTAGTCGTCGTCGTGGTTGTTGGCTCTACAGTAGTCGTTGTCGTTGTTGTGGTTGTCTTTTGGTCTACAATGGTCTTAGATACTGGTGTTTTTGGTGTTTTAAATTCACCAGCTTCAACAACAGTATCTGCTGCCAAGTCATATCCTTCTGGAGCTGAAATTTCTTTGATGATATATTGGTCTCTCAAAAGGTTTTTGACAACAATCTCACCATCCTTATTTGTTTCAAACTCTCCAATCAGTTGATTGTTGGCTACACGAATAACTTGGAACTTAGCTCCTTTAAGAGACTTGTTATTTTCGTCTACTTTATGGATCTTGATACCAAAGTCGTAAGCTACTCCGGTTCCACCTGCAATTTGGATTTTAACAGCACTAGATGCATGGTTAATTTCAGAACCATTTCCAGAAATAGTCACATTATTTTCGATTTTTTCACCATCTACAGGCATATAGCTCAAGTCTGCTGTATATTCAATCACAAAGTGATCATCTTTTGACAAGCTACCAAGGTTGACAGAAAATGAATTTCCTGAAACGTTAATGGCGTAATCATTGGTGACATCCGTTTTATTCTCGAGCTTCCAGCCGTTGTCGTATTTAAAGGTCCCTTTATAAATTTTAAAGCTACCTTCTGTATAAGAGACTCCTGTAGATTTCAATGTATCGGTAATCACTGCATTCGGAATAGCTTCCCCTGTTCGGTTAACAGAGATTCTAAAACCAATTTGCTTGTGTTCCTTGTTGACATCCCAGCCTGACTTAGCAACAATATATTTTCCGCCTTGGCCCACTTCGCCGGCTTTTACCTTACCGGTGAATTTGGTTTTATTATTCACCTTCACAGTAACCGGAACATCGCCACCCTGTGGATGTTTTTGTCGGTCTATCATTGAGTAGAAGAAGAAAGAACCTGACACATAATTTTTTGTTTCCACAAATTTTGTAAATGTCAGAACAATCTTACCGGTATCCTTATCCACTACTGCGTTAGCGATAACTTTTTCAGTTTTCTTATCCTTAATTTCAAAATTAGTAGAATCAATGATCAAGGGATTTTCTAATACTAATTCAGAAGTGTCTCCCTCTTTGACATTTTTTCCTTCCAATGCGAATGTTGCATTCACACGAAACCGATCATACAATCCAAGCGACCCTGTCAATTCTCCCCCAGAGTCATTGCTCAAATTGATAGAATTAATCACGTCTACTTTTTTAGACGTTTCTGCACTGACACTTTTCGAAAAAAGTGTAAAAGATACAAATAATAGCGAAAACACTATTGATAAATAAATCGCTACTTTTTTCATTTTTTCTCCCTTTCCAGGATGATTTTTTATAAATCAACGCATACAATATAGCAAAACATAGTGAAGAAGTCAAGGTTATTGAACAAAAAATCCATCTTTTGTATATTTAAGGGCTATTTGGCTTGTGAATTTTTTCTAACTAAGTCTCCCTCTTTCAAACAGTTATTTTTCCAAAATCAGCACATCTTTTGTAGATAAGTTGCTCTCTTTATACCCTGATTCTTTATAGAGGTTTAGAGTGGCAGTTTCAGAATAGCCATTTTTTTCCTCTTGCATTTCCCTTGGAACTACCACTATGTCAATCCTAGAATCAAGCTTTTTGTCATTATGGTAGAAAATATCATACAATTTTTCATGGCTGCGAAGACTCGGCGTATAGCCACCTGCTGCTAAGACCGCTTTATCTTTAGGGATAGCCTGCAAGGTCTTTTCGAGCCCATCAAAATAGTCTCTACGTGTTTGATAGTATTGGATTTCAAAATTCCAGTTATGCGTAAAACTATATAGAATGGCGCTTGAAAAAATGATGGAAGAAGCTAGTAGAGCTACCAATACATTATCAGATGCCAACTGGTTCTTACTTAATTGATCGATGGACAATAAGGCCATCAGAAACAAAAGCGTGACCGAACCATAGCTATACTGAAAACCAATATCATATTGGTAAGGCCAATCCGTTAATAAATTAATGAGAAAAAGAGGCAACATCAGAAAATAGGTAGGCCAACGTCGCTGAATCAGTGGCAAAAAGCTAAAAGGAAATAGGACCAAAAAGAGGTAGCCAAGTCGTTTCGCTGTAAATAGACTTCCCAAAACATAAAGCGGATTTAGGACTACATTTTTCACAACCATCAGGAGACCATTTTCCCCAGTCAATAATAGATTATTGTATCGAGAAACCATAGCTCCCTCGCCATATCTTGCTAAGAGGAACATGGCAAATGTAAAATAAAGTATTGGTAAGGCAAACAGACTGAGATACAACCACTTTTTAAACTTGGCCTCGAAGGTAAAACGATGTTGAAAAGCAAAATAAAGTCCTAAGGACAGCACGTAGACAAAGGCATCCTCTTTCACAAAAAGGAGCAACAAGGTGAACAAGATAGTTCTTCCACGCCACTGAGAAATCAGGCTGTAGAACAACCAAAGTATCAATGGAGGCAAAAAACAATTTTCATGCAAATGGAATCCACCACTCGTTGTCATGACCGGAGTCACAAAAAAGAGGGCAAGCACGAGTGGCGTCATGACTTTTGGCAATTGTATTTTCTTTAGAATCAAACAAAGCGGGATAACTGCTGAAAATACAATCACTGTTTGAGCGATATCTAATGTTTCCACATAAGGAAATAGCATATAAAAGGGCAAGATCAAATAATAAATAGGAGAAATATGGACTCCGAAATGCGATAAGGCCCTATCTCTTTCGAGGGTGGTAACTTGTGAAAAATCATGTCTCATTCTCTCAAACATCTGTGAAAAGATTCCAATATCAAAGGAAGAGACCGCATTGGCTTTAATTTTATAATAGGCAACAATCGATAGATAGAGCACATAGAAAATACCACCGATTAGTGTCACCACTGTGAGTCTTCGAACCCAGGTTTCATTAACTTTAGCCAAAGAAACCTTGGAGAGAAGAAAACCGATCAGGACGGCAACGATAACGGCTACTAATACTGGCCAAATCAAAGTAGGCAACTTCGATTCAGAAATCGTAAACGTAAAGATTCCCAGTTCCTTATCTTGAAGATTGGCACTGGTTTGTAGCAACAATTTCGGAAAAGACAAGACATCTACCGCTAAGAAGATATAAGCGATTGTTTCTTTTCCTAAATAAAAATATAGAAACAAGACCAGTGAGAGCAACACTAGGCCCAATGACATAAATAGGCTCGGACTTTTCAAAATAGAAATAAATAGGATACCTGCCACGAACCAGAGATTCAATTTTTGTATGCAGATATACTTCTTGCTCTCCGTCAAAAACCAAAGAATAGGATAACTAATGAACAAAGCAAGGACCGTATGGGTCCATCCTACTTTACCAAGTTCTAGAAATAATTCCTTTGTTGAAAAACTCAATAGATTGACCATCATGGCCACAAAATAAGAACCTAGAAGCAACCATAAATAGTTACGGTTCATTGTCTTAGCAAGTTTCATTTCTATCAATACCTCCCAATTGTAGTTCCTATTCTAGCACAAAACCCTTACTATTTCTAGATAGTAATAACCATACCAAAAGAGAGGCTGATACCATGAACTGCACCCTAAAAGTTAGACAGAAAAATCTAACTTTTGGGGTGCTTTTATTATGAAATTAACTTTTGAAGATAAAGTTCAAATATATGAATCAAGAAAGCAAGGAGAGAGTTTTAGGCGACTTTCAAATCAATTTGGGATAAAGATTTCTAATCTTCAGTACATGATTAAATTGATTGATCGTTATGGAATAGAAATCGTAAAAAAAGGAAAGAATTGTTACTATTCTCCTGAACTAAAACGAGAAATCATTGATAAAGTCTTACTTGAAGGTCGTTCACAAAGAAGTGTAAGCCTTGATTATGCTCTTCCAAACCAAGGAATGCTTCCAAATTGGCTGGCACAATACAAGAAAAATGGGTATACTATTGTTGAGAAAACAAGAGGGAGAGCACCTAAAATGGGACGCAAGCCAAAGAAAAAACCTGAAGAAATGACAGAGTTAGAACGTCTTCAAGCAGAAAATGAATACCTGAGAGCGGAGAATGCCATTCTAAAAAAGTTGAGAGAACTCCGATTGAAGGAGGAAAAAGAGAAAGAAGAAAGACAGAAATTGTTCAAGAATTAATCACTGAGTTTTCGTTAGATATTCTTCTAAAAGCCATTAAACTCGCTCGTTCGACCTACTATTATCACTTGAAACAGCTAGAAAAACCAGATAAGGATCACGGGCTTAAAGCTGAAATCCAATCTATTTTTACTGAACACAAGGGAAATTATGGCTATCGTCAGATACATTTAGAATTAAGAAATCGTGGTTTTTTGGTCAATCATAAGAGGGTTCAGCGGTTGATGAACGTCCTCAATTTACAAGCTAGAATCCGGCAGAAGCGAAAGTATTCTTCTCACAAAGGAGATATTGGTAAGAAAGCCGACAACCTTATTCAACGCCAGTTTGAAGCTTCAAAACCAATGGAAAAGTGCTACACAGATGTGACAGAATTTGCCATTCCAGCAAGCAGCCAAAAGCTCTATTTATCACCAGTATTAGATGGTTTTAACAGTGAAATCGTCGCTTATAATCTTTCAACTTCACCAAATTTAGAACAAGTGAAAGCTATGTTAGACCAGGCCTTTACTGAGAATCATTACACAAATACAATTCTCCATAGTGATCAAGGATGGCAGTATCAACACCAGTATTATCATCGTTTTTTAGAGGATAAAGGAATTCAACCGTCCATGTCACGTAAAGGAAACAGCCCAGACAACGGCATGATGGAATCCTTCTTTGGCATTTTGAAATCGGAAATGTTTTATGGTTACGAGAATACATTTAAGTCACTTAACCAATTGGAACAAGCTATTGTAGACTATATTGACTATTACAACAACAAACGAATTAAGGTAAAACTAAAAGGACTCAGTCCTGTGCAATACAGGACTAAATCCTTCACTTAAATTATTTGTCTAACTTTTTGGGGTCAGTACACCAATTCAACCTCTCTTTTTCTTATAATTCCTGTAATAAATAACGGAAGAGTTCTAAATTCCCTTTTTCTTCATTGACCAAGTATTCTGGATGCCACTGCAAGCCCATAATCCGATGGCCGTCTACTGCTTCAATCGCTTCGATGGTGTGATCGCGCGGATCAAAGGCGGTCGCACGGAAATTTGGTGCAAGATCCTTGATACTTTGACGGTGAACGGAATTGATCCGACTGGCCTGACCAAAGAGTTGCTCCACCACACTACCTTTTTTAGTCTCGATAGAATGGGAAGTCCCAAATGGAAGACCTTGCCAATGACCTTCGATCTCTTGGTTGAGTGTTCCTCCAAAAGCCACATTGATCAACTGAACCCCACGGCAGATTCCTAGAACCGGTTTGTTTTGGCGAACCGCTTCCTTCAGTAGGGCAAGCTCAAATTGGTCTCGTTCGATATTGTAATCATCGCTTTCGATCGTTTTTTCTTCGCCATAGAGACTAGGATCGACATTTTGGCCTCCACTTAGGATCAATTTGTCAATCGTTTCAACATAGTCCTTAACCAAGGAAGGATCTCCCATC